>LNZR01000015.1 GCA_002007365.1 Epulopiscium sp. Nele67-Bin005
AAGGGATTACCATTAGCCTACAATAAAGATATGCAAGAAGATAAAGAGTGCGTATTTGATAGTATAGATACAATTTCTATGAGTTTGCCAATATTAACAAAAATGTTAGAAACTATGACTATAAATAAGGAAGTAATGTACAAATCTGCATCTGGAGGATTTACAAATGCAACTGATGCTGCTGACTATTTGGTTAAAAAAGGAATGCCATTTAGAGATGCACATAAAGTAATAGGTGAACTTGTACACTATGGACTAACTCACAATAAAAACCTAGAAGATTTAACACTTGAAGAGTATAAATCAATCCACACACTTTTTGATGATACAATCTACACAGATATTTCTTTAAAAGCCTGTGTATCACAGCGTGAAGTTATTGGAGGTCCATCGTCCAAAACTGTAAGTTTGCACCTAAATTGGGCAAAATTGTATTTAAACGGCTAAATTAAATTTATTGAAAAATGCATTTTATGAATAATAAAAATTTGTAAAATGCATTTTTTGTATTATAAAAATTGTTTTGAAAATTCGGTATTCGACAAAAAGTTATCCACAAAAAAGTTATCCACAATTATGTGGATAACTCAAAAAAACTACTTGATTTTTCCATAAATCTTTGGTATTATACAAGATGTCCACAAGGTATGTGGATAACTATGTGGATAACTTTTATAAGTTGTAGAAATTGATTATACAATTTATGTGGATAAAAATCAATCACTAAAACTCTTTATTATAAAGTAGTGTAGAGATTTTAAAATTAAAAACTAAAAGAAATTTTAGTCCAAAAATAGAAGAAAATAAAAAGTTATCCACAGTATGTGGATAACTTTATCCACAGTATCCACAATTTATACTGTAGTACAAATGAATGTGGATAACTATGTGGATAACTATGTGGATAACTTTTTTTTAACAAAGTTAGGAAGGCGATATGATAACAGATTTTGAAGAGTTATGGAATTCAATTTTACAACTTGTAGAGCGTGAAACTTCATCTGTCAGTTTTAAGACGTGGTTTAAGGAAACTAAACTAATAGATATGCAAGAAGATAAAATCGTGGTAAGTGTAAAAAATGAGTTCAATAAAGAAATTTTAAGTACAAGATATTTTGAATTGCTAAAAAATTCTGTACTGCACATTTTAAATAAAGAATATTCATTTGAATTTGTACTTTTGGCAAATGAGGCTAGGTTTTTAGAAAAAGGTTCTTTAAAAAATTCGGGGAAGATTAGTGACCCTTTGCATAAGCGTAGTAATCTTAATCCGAAGTATAATTTTGAAACTTTTGTAGTTGGAAATGGAAATAGAATGGCTCATGCAGCGGCACTTGCTATTGCTGAAGCTCCTGCTCTTGCATACAATCCATTTTTTGTATATGGAGGTGTTGGGCTTGGAAAAACTCATTTGATGCAATCTATTGCCCAATATATTTTGGAGCAAAATCCAAATTCTAAAGTTCTTTATACATCATCAGAAAAATTTACTAATGAATTAATTAATTCTATCCGTGATGATGAAAATGATATTTTCCGTAATAAATACCGAGATATTGATGTACTTTTAATTGATGATATTCAATTTATTGCAGGGAAAGAGCGTACACAAGAAGAATTTTTCCATACATTTAATACTTTGTATGAAGCAAATAAGCAAATTATTATTTCTAGTGACAGACCACCTAAGGAGATTGAAACTCTTGAGGAAAGATTGTGTTCTAGGTTTGAATGGGGATTAATTGCTGATATTCAAAACCCAGATTTGGAAACGAGGGTTGCTATACTAAGGAAGAAAGCCGAAAGTGAGGGGCTTAGATTTCCACAAGATGTATTGCTTTTTATTGCAAATACTGTAGTTTCAAATATTAGGGAATTAGAAGGCGCATTAACTCGCATTTTGGCGTATGCATCTCTTACAAATCGACCTATAACTATTGAGCTTGCTAAGGAAGCACTAAAGGATTTAGTGACTAGAACTCGCACATATGAGGTGGTAAAAGATGTTACAATAGAAGGAATTCAAGAAGTTGTGGCTAGGCATTTCGATATTAAGGTGGTAGATTTATTGTCTAAAAAACGTGCCAAGGCTATTGTATATCCAAGGCAAATTGCTATGTATTTGAGTAGAAAATTGACGGATTTATCATTGTTTAAAATAGGTGAAAAATTTAATAAGCGTGACCATACTACGATAATGCATGGGTGCGATAAAATAACAGCTGATTTAAAAAATGATGAATATTTGAGAGGTTTGTTAATTGAGCTAGAAAAAGAAATTATTGGATAGGTTTTAGAAAAATAAAATTAGTTAATAATTTAAATAGGAAATTTTAAAAAGTGAAATCCAAAAATTATGCTGGTTTGATTTTTGGAACAATTTTTTTGAATTTAATGAGGAAAAAAAGTTTATTTTTGATATTGAATATGAGAGGAGTTTTTTATGCATATTATTTGCACGCAAGAAAATTTATTAAATAGTATAAACATTGTTTTGAAGGCTGTGTCTACAAAAACAACATTACCTATACTTCAGTGTATTTTATTAAAAACTAATGATGTGGGGGTTACTTTAGTTGGAACTAATTTGGAGCTGGGAATTGAGAGTAATTTGGACGCAAACATAATTGAAGAAGGAACTATTGCACTTGAGGCAAAAATATTTTCTGAAATTATTCGTAAAATGCCGTCTGGAGAAGTGGAGTTAAAGCTTGATGTTAGCAATCACATGGTAACAATTATCTGCCAAAAATCTAAATTTAAAATTGCTTCCCATGAAGTTTCGGTATTTCCTAAACTACCAAAAATTGCTACAACAACAGAATATTCTATTGAGCAATGTTTATTAAAAGATATGATTAGGCAAACAATTTTTTCGGTTTCACAAGAGGATACACGTCCTGTTTTAACTGGAGAGTTATTTGAAATTAGAGATGGGTTGTTTAATGTAGTTGCAGTTGATGGATTTAGAATTGCGTATCGCTGCACATCTGTAGAAGGTGAAATGCCAGATATTGCTGTGGTTGTACCTGCTAAAACGTTAAATGAAATTTCAAAAATTTTGTTGGCTGACCCAGAAGAAATTAAGTTTTATGTTGATGAAAATCATATTATGTTTGATTTGGGAGAGAGTAGAGTTGTATCAAGATTGCTTGAGGGAGAATTTTTGAAATATCAACAAGTTTTTTCACAAGATTATGAAACGTGTATAACTTTAAATAGGAAGCAATTGCTAATGAGTATCGAACGAGCTGCTTTAATTTCGAGAGAAGGTAAAAAAAATCCTATAAAAATTGAAATTAATGAGGAGCAGATGGTGATTACTTCTCAAACTGAACTTGGCGCTGTTCGTGAAGAGTTAGATATAGTGTTACAAGGTAAAAGACTAAATATAGCTTTTAATCCAAAGTATTTAATTGAAATTTTAAAGGCGATTGAAGAGGAGGTTGTAGTAATTAATTTTATTTCTTCGTTAACTCCTTGTATAATTCGTCCAGAAATTGGAAATCATTTTAAATACTTAGTGCTTCCAATTAGATTAAAAGCAGATTAATTTATTATAGGATATTTTTAATGAAGATAAATCGGTTTAAATCGTTTTTAAAGAGGCTAAATTAAGCCTCTTTTTTATTTTTTTTGGAATTTATGATTTTTTTTGGTTGAATGATTGTATAATTCTTTAAATTAGGCTATAATTAGACAAGGTAAGTAAATAGATTTTAGGTTTTATTGAGCAAAAATAATTTATAGATTTTCTTTAATGGAGGCTATAAATTATACTAATGTGAAATTTTATTTATTGAATAAAGAAGGCTTAATACAACCATATTTTAATTAAGGAGAACAAATGATGGATTTAATTACAATTGAAACAGAATTTATAAAACTAGACCAGCTTATGAAATTTGCGTCTATGGTGCAAAGTGGAGGGGAAGCCAAACAGTTAATTGGTCAGGGTCTAGTTTTAGTAAATGGAGAAATTTGTACTCAAAGAGGGAAAAAAATTCGTTCGGGTGATATAGTAGAATTTGATGGTCAGAGTTGTTGTATAAAATAGTTTAGGAGAAGATATGTATATCAAAATGCTTACTCTTAATCAATTTAGAAATTATAATCAGGCTCAAATTGAACTATGCAACGGAATTAATATATTAATGGGAGATAATGCACAAGGAAAAACTAACATTTTGGAGGCAATTTATTTATGTGCTACAGCACGGTCACATCGTACCTCACGGGAAAAAGAAGTTATTAGATGGAGTAAGATGCAATCGAATATTCAGCTTGAGGTACAAAAATCAACTATTAATCACAAGATTGATTTTCAAATTGCTGAAAGTGGAAAACGTGTACTAATAAACAAGTTGCCAGTTATAAAACTGGGGGAATTGTTTGGAGTATTAAATGTGGTAATGTTTTCGCCTGAAGATTTACAACTAATTAAAAAAAGTCCAAAAGAAAGAAGACGGTTTTTAGACATTGAATTATGTCAGTTTGATAAATTGTATTATCATTCTCTAAAGCAATACCATAAAATTTTGAAGCAACGTAATCAGTTGCTTAAAAGCTGTAAATCGCAAGATATGGAATTATTAGAAGTTTGGGATAATCAGTTGGTGCAATATGGGAATGAGATTATAGATAAGAGAAAGAAGTTTATAGCTGAACTTGATTTAGTGGCTAGAAAAATTCATTTGGAGATTTCAGGAAATCAAGAAACATTAAGTTTGGTTTATGAATGTAATGTGACGCAAGATGTATTTTTGAAAAAACTTGAGAGTTCTCGCCAAAGAGATATTATTCGAGGGAATACATCTTATGGTCCTCACAAAGATGATCTAAATTTTATGATTAACGATGTAAGTGCTAGGGTATATGGTTCGCAAGGGCAACAAAGAACTATAGTTTTGGCGATGAAACTTGCAGAAATAGAAATGATGGAAAAATATTTAGGTGAGAAACCTATTTTATTATTAGACGATGTATTGTCAGAGCTTGATAGTAAGCGTCAAGAATATTTATTTAACTATACACAAAATACACAAACTTTAATAACTTGTACAGGGATTGAACAAAGTGTATGGAAAAATCAAAAAATAGGCAAACTATATAAAGTAGCAAATGGCATTATAAAGGAAGAAAAGCATTAAGAAATTTGCAAAAGATGGATATTTTGTGTATAATAGAGATTGGTAGATTATGTATATTAAAATTAGTTAAAGGAGTGAGATCTTAATTATGACAGCAGCATATAATGAAAATCAAATTCAAATATTAGAAGGGCTGCAGGCGGTACGCAAAAGACCTGGAATGTATATTGGGAGTACCTCCTCAAAAGGTCTTCACCACTTAGTTTATGAAATAGTGGATAATGCAGTAGATGAAGCTTTAGCAGGGTATTGTAATAGTGTAGTTGTTACAATTCACCCAGATAATTCTATTTCAGTATTAGATAATGGACGTGGTATACCAGTTGGAATTCACCCACAAAAGGGAATTCCGGCAGTAGAAGTTGTCTTTACTATTCTTCACGCAGGTGGAAAATTTGGTGGTGGAGGCTATAAGGTATCTGGAGGGTTACATGGTGTAGGTGCATCAGTAGTTAATGCTTTATCAGAATGGCTTATTGTAAGAATAAATTCAGAAGGAAAATTGCATGAGCAAAAGTATTCACGAGGAAATGTTACTAGTCCACTTACTGTTGTTGGAGATAGTGAAATCACAGGAACTTTTGTGCATTTTAAACCTGATGCAGAAATTTTTGAAGAAACGATTTATGAATTTAATGTCCTAAAGCAAAGATTGCAGGAAACAGCATTTTTGACTAAGGGTTTAAAAATAGAATTATTAGATTTGAGAGATGAACCACAAAAACAAAGTTCATTTTATTACCAAGGTGGAATTAGTGAATTTATTACACACCTAAATAAAAATAAAACTATAGTTTACGACGAAGTGTTTTATTGTGAAGGAGAAAAAGATGATGTAATGGTAGAGGTTGCATTCCAACACAATGATAGCTATGTAGAAAATATTTTTAGTTTTGTAAATAATATTAATACTACAGAAGGTGGAACTCATTTATCAGGTTTTAAGACGGCAATTACAAAAACAATTAATGATTATGCCAGAAAAATGAACTTATTAAAGGAGTCTGAAAAAAATCTAAGTGGGGAAGATATTAGAGAAGGTATGACTGTTATAATTAGTGTGAAAATTGGCGAGCCACAATTTGAAGGTCAAACTAAAACAAAACTTGGAAACAGCGAAGTTCGAGGTATTGTGGATAACATTGTAGGAGAAAATCTTACTATATTTTTGGAACAAAATCCACAACTTGCAAAAATTATAGTTCAAAAAGGAACTATGGCACAAAGAGCTAGAGATGCAGCAAGAAAAGCGCGTGATTTAACAAGGCGTAAAAGTATTTTAGAAAGTACGGCACTTCCAGGGAAGCTTGCTGATTGTTCTGAAAAAGATGCATCAAAATGTGAAATTTATCTTGTAGAAGGTAACTCAGCTGGAGGTTCAGCAAAAAGTGCACGATCAAGACAGACTCAAGCTATCTTACCTTTAAGAGGAAAAATTTTAAATGTAGAAAAAGCTCGTATTGATAGAATGCTTGGTAGTGAAGAGATTAGAAATATGATTACTGCTTTTGGGGCAGGAATTAATGAAGAGTTAGATCTTGATAAATTGCGTTATCACAAAATAATTATAATGACAGATGCAGACGTTGATGGAGCACACATTAGAACGCTTCTACTAACGTTTTTTTATCGATATTATAAAGAATTAATTTTAAATGGTTATATTTATATTGCCCAACCACCATTATATTTAGTAGAAAAAAATAAAAAGCGTTATTATGCATATGATGATCGTGAATTAAATACACTACTAGAAGAAATTGGGAAGACAGGTATCTCAAGAATGCAACGTTACAAAGGTTTAGGGGAAATGAATGCAGAACAACTGTGGGACACAACTATGAACCCAGAAACTCGTACCTTAGTTAGAGTAAATATTGATGATGCAATTGTAGCAGATGAAATTTTTACAGCATTAATGGGTGATAAGGTAGAACCTAGACGTGAATTTATTAAAGAATATGCTCAAGCAGTTACAAACTTAGATATTTAGTTGGGAGAAGGAGAGCAAAATGGAAAATTCAAATTTTGATAAAATTATCCCTGTGGATATTCAAGAAGAAATGAAAAAATCATATATTGATTATGCTATGAGTGTAATTGTTTCACGTGCATTACCTGATGTTAGAGATGGATTAAAACCAGTGCATAGACGTATTTTATTTGCTATGGAAGAATTAAATTTAACTCCAGATAAGGCATATAGAAAATCGGCTCGTATAGTCGGAGATACTATGGGGAAATATCACCCTCATGGTGATGCGTCTATTTATGATGCAATGGTGCGTATGGCACAAGATTTTTCAACACGTTATCCATTAGTTGATGGGCATGGAAACTTTGGGAATATTGATGGTGATGATGCAGCGGCAATGCGTTATACAGAAGCAAAAATGAGTAAGTTGACTTTATCATTACTATCAGAAACAGAAAAAGATACTGTAGATTTTAGACCAAACTTTGATGAGTCTGCAAAAGAGCCAGTAGTATTACCGGCAAGATACCCAAATTTATTAGTTAATGGTTCTTCTGGAATAGCTGTAGGAATGGCTACAAATATACCACCTCACAATATGGGAGAAGTTATTGATGGTGTAGTTAAAATGATCGATAACTATATGGGTAAAAATGATGAAAATGAACACAGAGAAACAGAAGTTTCGGAGTTGATTGAAATTATTAAAGGTCCAGATTTCCCAACAGGCGCAATTATTCAGGGGCATTATGGAATTGAGCAAGCATATCGTACAGGAAAAGGAAAAGTTAAAGTTAAAGCTCGTACTGAAATTGAAGATATGCAAAATGGAAAATCACGAATTATAGTAACGGAAATTCCTTATATGGTGAACAAATCAAGGCTTATGGAAAAAATAGCTGAACTTGTTAAAACTAAAAAAGTTGATGGAATTACTGATTTACGTGATGAATCAGATAGAGATGGATTAAGAATTGTAATTGAATTAAGACGAGATGTTACGCCGATGATTATTTTAAATCATCTATACAAATATACACCACTTCAGGATACTTTTAGTATTAATATGCTAGCTCTTGAAGATAATAAGCCTAAAGTATTCAATTTAAAGCAAATGTTAGAGGCGTATTTGAAGCACCAAAAAGAAGTAGTAACACGCCGTACACAATTTGATTTAAATAAAGCCCAGTCAAGAGCGCATATAGTAGAAGGATTACGTAAGGCGTTTGGTAAAATTGATTTAATTACAGCATTATTAAAAGAGTCTAAGTCTGTTCAAGAAGCTAAGGAAAAAATTCAGGAGCAAATTGAACTTACAGAAATTCAAGCGCAGGCTATTATTGATATGCGTTTACGTGCATTAACTGGCCTTGAGCAAGATAAATTAGAGAATGAAAGTAACGATTTACAACAAAAAATTGAGTATTTCCAACTTATTTTAGGTAATGAAGATAGACTATATGAGGTAATTAGAGAGGAAATCTTGATAATTAAAAATAAATTTACTGATGAAAGACGCTCGGAAATTACTCCGTTAGATGATGAAATTGATATTGAAGATTTGATTGATGAAGAGCAAGTAGTGGTTACAATTACTCATTTAGGGTATATAAAGAGAATTCCACTTGATACTTATCGTCAGCAAAACAGAGGTGGAAAAGGAATTATTGGAGTAAATACTATTCAAGAAGATTTTATTGAGCAACTATTTATAACTAGCAACCTAGATAATATTATGTTCTTTACAAATAAAGGGAAAGCATATAAAATCAAGGCTTACAGAATTCCAGAGGCAGGAAGAACAGCAAGAGGAATGGCAATTATTAATTTATTGGAATTGGATAAAGATGAGAAGATAAGTGCTGTATTCCCGGTACAAGAAAATGAACATACTCGTTATTTAACAATGCTAACAAAGCTTGGGCAAATTAAAAAGACTAATATTGATGCCTTTGATAAAATTAGAAAAGGTGGGATTATCGCATTAACATTGGCTGAGGAAGATGAGTTAATTGGTGTTTATGAAACAACTAAAGATGATGTGATTTTGGTTGCAACAAGACAAGGGCAAGGTATTTTATTTGAAGGAACTGATGTACGCCCAATGGGTAGAACAGCTAAAGGAGTTCGTGCAATTAATGTATCTGGGAATGACTATGTAATAGGAGCAACTGTTCCACAAGATGGAGAGCAAGTTTTATTAGCCACAACAAATGGTATAGGAAAGCGTATTAAATTAGA
>LNZR01000016.1 GCA_002007365.1 Epulopiscium sp. Nele67-Bin005
TAACATCAATAGCCGTCAATTTATTTATGTTAGGATTTTTTAAATATAGTAATTTTTTTGTACATAACCTAAATAATAGTTTTGGGTTAAACATTGAGTGGCTGGAAATTGCCCTACCAATTGGAATATCTTTTTACACATTTCAAACTATGTCATACACTATAGATTTATATAGAGGTAAAGTAAATGTACAAAAAAATATAATTTCATTTGGGGCATATGTAGCCATGTTTCCACAACTCATCGCAGGTCCAATAGTAACTTACTCAATTGTAGAACACGATTTAAATAATAGAAAAGAAACTGTAGACCAGTTTGCACAAGGGATAAGACGATTTATTGAAGGTCTTGGAAAGAAAGTTTTGATTGCTAATAATGTAGGGATTTTGTGGGAAAATATTAGGCTCACACCTATAAATGAACTTAGCTTTATTGGAAGTTGGATAGGTATTATAGCTTTTGCATTACAAATCTATTTTGATTTTAGTGGGTATTCGGATATGGCGATAGGTCTTGGGCATATGATGGGATTTAATTTCCCCGAAAATTTTAATTATCCATATATCTCAAAAAGTGCTACAGAGTTTTGGAGACGTTGGCATATGACTTTGGGTGGTTGGTTTAGGGAATATGTTTATATTCCATTAGGTGGAAACCGTTGTTCAAAGATAAGATATTATTTTAATTTAACTACAGTGTGGTTTTTGACAGGATTATGGCACGGAGCTAGCTGGAATTTTATTTGTTGGGGATTATATTTTGGTTTTATAATTATATTAGAAAAAATATTTATCCTACAAATTTTGGAGAAATTACCTCATTTTTTTGGGAGAATATATTTAATTTTGGTGGCTCTGATAGGTTGGGTAATTTTTGCAATAGATGAAATTGTTGGAGTTTCTTCCTTTATAAAGGTAATGTTTGGAGAAAACTATTTTCTGGATAATCAAACGATGTATTATCTAAAAAATTACTGGTTAATTTTGATTATTGGTATAATATTTTGTACGCCAATGCCAAACACTTTTAAAAAGAAAATTCCGTGGCTACCAACTTATATTTTTTATATGGGAGTATTAATTTTGAGTACAGCATATTTAGTAGACTCAACATTTAATCCATTTTTATATTTTAGATTTTGATAGGAGGAATAATATTAACAAACTACTTATTTTTAGCTTTATAATATATATTTCAAGTTTTTTAATTTTGCATATAACGATAGAAGATAAAACTTTTTCAGATTTAGAAAATCGGACATTAGCAAAGAAACCTGAGTTTTCCACAGAAACTTTGTTAGAGGGTCAGTTTGTAAATGATTTTGAATTATATTTTGCTGACCATTTTCCGATGAGAGATAAATTTATTGCAATTAAATCTTATACAGAATTATTTTTGCAAAAAACCGATAACAACGGTGTTTTTATAGGAGCAGATGGATATTTTCTAAATAAATTTGAAGAACCAGACTATGAACAGGCAACCCGAAATATAGATTATATCAACAAGTTTAGCCAAAATTTTAATACTTATTTATTGATTTCACAAACTTCAACCAAAGTTTTAGAAGATAAATTACCTCCATATGCCCAAAATTATAATGAAGAAAATTTTATTGAATTTTTTTATAAAAATATTTTTGCAAACTGTATAAATCTGGGTGAAATGTTCAATACTTATAAACACGACTATATTTTTTACAAAACAGACCACCACTGGACTACACGGGGAGCATATTATGGGTACGTTGAATTTTGTAAAATTTATGGTATTTCCCCAATAGATTTAAAATTAGAAACAGTTAGTACAGATTTTTATGGAACATTATTTTCAAAAGGCAATTTTAGTTTTGCCACACCAGATGCTATTGAAATTTTTGTTCCCGAAAATGAAGTAACTGTAAATTATGTAGGTTCAAATACGATAACTAATTCTTTATATGAGATGAGCTATTTAGAAACTAAAGATCATTATAGTATATTTTTGGATAATAACCACCCTCTAATTCAAATTTCTACTGATGCACAAACTTCAAAAAAGCTTTTGATAATAAAGGATTCGTATGCAAATTGTTTTATACCATTTTTGGTGGGACATTTTGATGAGATACATGTAATTGATTTGCGTTATATCAACTTTAATATTGCAAATTATGCACGAACAAATAACCTAGAAGATATATTGATTTTGTATAATTCCTACAATATTGCAAATGAAAATAAATTAAGTTTATTAGGTGAATAAAACTAAATTGATTTGTCCATACTCTATAAAAATAGCTGATTAGTTAAAGATTATTGCGGATTATTATATTAGGGTCTAAGGTTGGAGCATCTCTCCACTAACAGCAAATATATTTTTATAGAAGGAGGATAAACAGTGAGGATTTTGAGAATTGGTGTTTTGTGCATCGCAATTTATATGTATTACTTATTTATAATGATTAATTTTAGTATTTATAATGCAACTATGAAAATTATACTTGTAGCTATATTATTAATTGGAATGGAAGTAATTCGTCAAAGAGGTACTAGGCATTTTTTGGAACACTGTAATATTAGTGCAGTTGATGGAATGAGCCAAGATGTTTTTATTGGATTTATAGGTGAGCTTTATAAGAGGCTTGGTTATAGCGTTTCAATTCCAAATCCAAATGATAAACCAAATTATGATTTAGTGGTTAAAAAATCTGGTAAAAGTTTTAAGGTGAAATGTATACATTCGCAGGAAAATGTAACTTTTGAACAGGTGTCTACTTTTGATAACTATGCCCCTCAGAATAAAAAAGAGCATCTGTTAATAGTTACAAATTCATATTTTGAAAAGAAAATTTCTGAGCATTTTCCAAAAAAGGAAATTATGTTTAAGGATAGAGGATATTTATTAAATTGTTTACATCAAGTTAGTGATTAATATTTGCTAGAATTTACAAATTTTAGCAATAATTTTACTAAATTTTATTAGGCTTTAATGGATTTTTATTGAAATAGAATAATTAGTATGTTATTATAATGCCAAATTATATTTATAATAAGGAGGCAGTTATGATAAAAAAGTTTATACCAGCTGTGGCTGGATTGGCATTTTTTGTAGGGTGTACAGTTGATAGAGATGGCCCGGTATATTGGGACGAAATTCAAAAAGTTACAGACTGGAATAGAGATATAGTAGGTTCTTACAATTTTTTGCTTTCATTAAGTAATAGAAATGAGGATATTGAAGGGGTAATTATTCCTTTTAGATGTACTTTCTTAATAGATTTAGATAGTAATACTGCTAAACTTGAAAGTCATATGTGGTTGGAAGATTTTTTGGAGCTATCTGGTGATATAGATTTAAATGGAGAGGTTGAATTTGATAGTACTATTTACATTACACCAACTGGAGTTTTAGTTGATAAATATGCATATGGTTATTTTATAGCAAGTGCTTTTGATGTAGATATTGATATTGATGATTTGACATTTGATTATGTGCAGCTTGATAAGGGAGAAGCGTTTGATCTTGCTCTAAATATGATTACGAATACTGATAAGAGTGAATTTGCTAAAGTAGTTTCTAAAGAATTAAAACATATACAAATGGATTATAGTATTGAAAATGAAAGTGTGACTTTTGATTTATCCTTAGAGAAAGAAGAAGCATTTGATGTTTTTGGGGCTATACTTGATAGCGTTGAGAAGTATATAAATATTAACGATACTAGTATAACTCAAGAAGAAGTTGAGGATATGTTTATGAGTAGTTGTGCGTTTTTGGATATGTTTAAGAACCAATTAGAAGTAGTTAATTTGGAGTATAGCACAACTTTTAATTATAATTATCATTATGAAAATCTTGATATTTTTACTTGTGATGGAGAGAGTAATTTAAATATTGCTATAAATAAGGCAACTTATAAAGCAGATTTAGATGAATTTTATCCTAATGAAGATGAGATTGTTGTTAGTGTAACAGATGCAATTATGGAAGTTGTAAACATGATTAGTACCCCCTAATATTTAATTTGTGTTACAACTTGCAACATTGTTACTATAACAAGCCTCATTACGCATATACTCATTTTAAAGGAGTTGATAAAAATGTGGAATTATGCGCATAGAGGAGCAAGTAAAGATTATCCTGAAAATACGGTTTTGGCGTTTGAGCAGGCAATTAAGCAAGGGGCTACAGGCGTTGAAGTTGATGTACATTTAACAAAAGATGGTCATCTAGTAATTAATCATGATGAAGATGTGGCACGCACATATTTTGGAAGAGGTTTTATTAAAGATTATACATTAGAGGAACTCAAAAAACTTGAAAATAGAAGTGGGGATTGTCAAATTCCAACTTTGCAAGAAGTGTTTGATGTTATAAAAAGATTTAATGCACGTATTTTGATAGAGATTAAAACAAAAATTGTTCCGTATAAAGATATTGAACAAAAAGTTATAGATACAATTATAGAAAATGATTACCTTGATAAAACTACGATTGTAAGTTTTTGTGGTGACTCAATTAAGAAGTGTCGAGAATTGAATGATGAAGTAGCACTTGGTTTAATAAGCTTTTTGTTAACACCAGATGTTGAGAGAGAGGCCCAAGAATATGGAGTTAGTTTACTAAGCTTAAATTTTGTACCACTAACTAGAAGTGTAGTTACGGGTCTTAAAAAGCAAGGATTTTCAGTGATTACATATACTGTAAATAACGAGGATACTATGGAACGTATGATGGATTATGGAGTAAATGGAATTGTAACCGATTATCCAGGGTTACTTCATAAGATGATAGTTCAAAACGATAATTAATATCTTAATCCCATTCTTACAACAGCAATGGGATTTTTTGTATGAATTGACTTTGTGAAGATATTATGTTAATCTTATTAAGAGCAGGCTAGGGTAGTATGCGTTAAGTGCCATTGTTACGGAATGTGAACATGGACGAAGCCTTTTGGTGCGATATATTATCTGCATTCACTGTAAAGTTGAACAAACCAGCTCCTTATTAATTTTTGAATTTAATTTTTTAAGGAGGCATTATTTATGCAAAAAAAAAGAATTAGTGTGTATGCGTTATCAATAACAGCGCTTCTCACAGCTGTCAGTATTATCTTATCAAACTTATCAATTATGATACCACTTTTTGGATTTCCCGCATTAAAATTTTCGATTTCAAGAGTCCCGTTATTTTTTATAGGAGCATTATTTGGTCCAGTGTTGGGAGGTAGTGCAGGATTTATTATTGATATGGTTTCATTTATGACTACAAGTACAGGGGTATTTCACTTTGGATTTACGTTAAATACCATACTTTTGGGAGTCATTCCAGGGATAATTTTTTCCAAAAAACAAGTCCCAACTTCATTTAATAAATATAATTTGATTTTAGCAATTGTCGCTTTAGCAGGAGCATTAATTTATATAAATTATATAGGGATACATACCCTAGAAACTATTGATAACTTTATGGGAGTGCCTGTAAATGTTGCATTATCAGTGCTTATGGTGCTGTTAGTAATAGCATTAATTATAGTTATAAAAATTTTACAGACCAAATTTACTCAAATAAATATAGCATTTTCGATAGATAAAATTTTATTCGTATGCTCAATTCAATATTTAATCGTTAATCTAATTTTAACACCTTACTGGCTAAATCAAGTGTATAATATTCCTTTTGTTGCATCAAGTTCAGTAAGAGTTTTTAAGTCGATAATAGATATTCCGTTGCAAGTTAGCCTAATATATATATTGGGTATGGTAATAGTTCCTGTTTTTAAAGGAAAGTTAGTACAAAATAATTAAATTTTTGGAGGTAAAGTTGAGAGGCTTTGCCTTTTTTATTGTATAAAAAATTAAGTTGAACTAAAAAATAATCTATAGTATACTTTTTGGGATATAATATTTTAGTATTACGATGATTATTAGTGGGAATATTAAGATATAA
>LNZR01000017.1 GCA_002007365.1 Epulopiscium sp. Nele67-Bin005
AAAGGTGGTAACTATGAGTACTGTTAATGAAAAAATTGCAAAGTTAAGAGAAGTAATGAAGGAGCGTAATATTTTTGCGTATTATATTCCTTCTTCGGATTTTCATGAAAGTGAATATGTAGGTAGTTATTTTAAGTCAAGAGAATTTGTATCGGGGTTCACAGGTTCTGCAGGGTTAGTTGTGGTAACTCAAGAAGAAGCAATACTTTGGACAGATGGGCGCTACTTTATTCAGGCAGAACAAGAAATTGAAGGTACAGAATTGGTTTTATTTAGACAAGGTGAAAAAGATGTAAAAACTCCAAAAAAGTATTTGGAAAAAGTTATGCCTAATGGGTCTAAACTGGGATTTGATGGACGAGTTATCAATGCTAAAGAAGGTTTAGATTTTGAAAAAGTTTTATCAAAAAAAGAAGTAACTATTTCTTATAATGAAGATTTGGTGGATTTAATTTGGGAAAATAGACCAGAGTTGCCAAAAGAGAAATCATTCTTATTAGATGTAAAATATGCTGGAAAATCTACATCAGAAAAATTAGTTGAGTTGCGCAAAGAAATGAAGAAGAAAAAATCTACATCTCATATTTTAACTACGCTTGATGACATTGCATGGTTATATAATTTTAGAGGTAGAGATATTAAATTTTCGCCTGTAACTCTTGCATATTCAGTAATTACAGAAAGTGAAGCTGTTTTGTTTGTTGATAAATCCAAGCTTTCGGAAGAAATTTGTGCAGAATTTGCAAAGGATAATGTTGAAGTTAAAGCATATAATGATATTTATGAATATGTAAAAAATATTGAAGGAGCAGTTTTGGTTGATTTAGAAAGAATGAATTATGCAATTTACAAAAATCTTCCTAAAGATGTAACTAAAGTTAAAGCTCAAAACCCAACTATTTTGAGTAAGGCTATTAAAAATTCTGTAGAAATTGAAAATATTAGAAATAGCCATTTAAAAGATGGAGTTGCCTGTACAAAGTTTATGATTTGGTTGAAGCAAAACATTGGGAAAACTACAATTACAGAAATTACAGCAGCACAAAAAATGGAGGAGCTTAGAAAAGAGCAAGATTTATTTATTGAGCCAAGTTTTAATACAATTTCTGCATACAAAGACCATGCTGCAATGATGCATTATTCAGCAACAGAACAAAACCAATATACTTTAGAGCCAGAGCATTTATATTTAATTGATTCTGGAGGACAATATTTTGATGGAACTACTGATATTACAAGAACAATTGCGCTGGGAGAAGTTGATGAGGAAATCAAAAAACATTTTACAGCAGTAGTTAGAGGTATGTTAACTTTATCAAACGCAAGATTTTTGCATGGAGTTCGTGGGTTGAATTTAGATATTTTGGCCAGAAAACCGTTGTGGGATATGATGTTAGATTATAGATGTGGTACGGGTCATGGGATTGGGTTTTTATTAAATGTACATGAAGCTCCAAATGGATTTAGATGGAAAATTGTACCAGAGAGAAATGATAGTTGTGAGTTAGAAGTTGGAATGGTAACTACAAATGAGCCAGGGGTATATGTTGGTGGTTCTCATGGGATAAGAATTGAGAATGAGTTGATTGTTCAGGAGCTTGAAAACAATGAGTATGGGCAATTTTTGCATTTTGAAACAGTGACTTTTGCACCAATTGATTTAGATGCAATCAATCCTAAATATATGAATGAAGAAGAAAAGCAGATGTTAAATAATTACCATAAGCAAGTATTTGAAAAAATCTCACCGTTTTTAAGTAGTGAGGAACAGGAAATTTTAAAAGGTTATACTAAAGAAATATAGTTTTTGAAGCAATATAATAGTAAATTGTATTGAATAATGTTTGCTATATATACAAAAAAATAAAATAATTACCAAAAAACTCCATCGTATTGCCTAAATAATTTGGTGGGACAAAACAAGTTTAATTATCATACAATAGTTAGTAAGTTTTAATAATATTAAGGTAGATGCGCCTATGAACCGTGAACTTAAATTTTTAAGGGATATTATCATTGTTATGATGTTTACAATACTTGCGATATTTGGAATACAAGCACATTGTTTTAATTTGACTATGGTGTATCAATATTCCATGAGTCCAACCCTGTTAGAAGGTGATTTACTGTTAACTGAAAAAGTAAGTTATATGTTTAAAAAGCCAGAAACTGGGGAGATAATTATAATGTTGGATAAAAAGCCCGAAGGAATTTGGTCAGGGAATACGATGATAACTTTGCAAGATTATATAAATAAAATCACGGACAGCCCAGTAAGAACAAGGTATGTAAAGAGGATTGTAGGGGTTGGAGGTGATACTATTGATATAAAAAATGGTAGTGTTTATCTTAATGAAGAACTTTTTGAAGAAGATTATACTCAAGGTGAAACTCAAGGGTATCATTCGGGATATCCAATGTTAATTCCTGAGGGGTATGTATTTGTGCTTGGGGATAATCGGGAAAATAGTTTAGATAGTCGTACTTTTGGTTTGGTGGAACTTAGTCAAATTGAAAGTAAAGTAGCTTTAAAAATAGCTAATACACAATAATTATTTACGAAAAAATGTTTACTAAAAATTTGAATGGTGATAATATATTTTAGGGAGTAATTAGACGCTAATATATTATTATAGTTATAATTACCAAAATATATACTATTACTAAGTTTTTAAGGAGAAAAATTAATTATGTACAAACTGATTGCAATTGATATGGACGGAACATTATTGCGTCCAGACCACACAATTTCACAACATACAAAAGATACTATTAAAAAGGCTCAAGCTAAAGGGGTAAAAGTTGTTTTGGCAACAGGGAGACCACTTGATGGAGTGAAAAAATATTTAAAAGAATTAGATATGATTACTAATGAAGATTATTTAGTATGTTTTAATGGAGCTTTGGCACAAAATATTGGAACTGAAGAAGTTCTTCATCATATTACATTAAAAGGAAAAGATTTAATTGAGCTTCATGAGTTGGCACAAAAATTAGGGGTGAATATTCACGCATTTTCAAAAGATGGGTGTATTACGCCAGAATTAACTAAATATGCAAAACATGAGTCAGAATTAAATGATATTGAGGTTAATGTTATTGATTATTCAACGATTGATCCAGAAGAAGATATTGTAAAAATTATGATGACTGAAGAAGGGGATAAATTGCAAAAAGCTATTGACCAGTTCCCAGAAGAGCTTTATGAAAAATACACTGTATTAAGAAGTGCGCCTTATTTCGTAGAATTTTTAAATAAAAATGCAAATAAAGGTGAAGGTGTTAGAGCTTTAGCAGAAAGAATGAATGTTGCTCAAGAGCATATCATGACTTTTGGAGATGCAGGAAATGATAAGCACATGATTGAATATGCAGGAATGGGCGTTGCAATGGGGAATGCTTTTGAGGAAATTAAAGAGATTGCAAACTTTATTACAAAAACAAATTCTGAAGATGGTGTAGCATTTGGTATTGAAAAATTTGTTTTAAATGCAGGTGAGTAAAAGCCAGAAAAGAGTGATAATATGAAATTAAGATATCTAGGGATAGCATTAAGTTTGTTATTGTTAGTTGGTTGTGGTGTACAAACTGAGCAGGCAACAGCAACTCAGCCACCAGTGAATTCGCAACAATCATCAAATCAACCATCACTAAATCAGCAGATAGAACAACTAGAAGATAACATTCAAGATTTAGAAACTAAAATAGAAGATTTAGAAGCAACTAATAAGGAAGAAGTTGAAATTGCGTTTGTTCCTTTTTATACTGTAGATGAGAATTGGATGGGTGTAGAACCTTCTTCAATCCAAATTCCAGTTACCGAAAATATAGAGGAGAGTCTAAATAATATTGGTAGTATTTTATCTACAGAAGAATTTTATGATTTGCCGATAGAAGTAGTAGGTGTTGGTATTGTAGATGGTAAAAAAATTGCAAATATCAATTTAAAGGAAGATTATAATTCAGATATGAGTTGGGAAAATAGCTTTTTTCAAGGTTCGACAGGGGGTCAAATAACGGTGGCACTTATTGAAGAAAACTTTTTGCAACGAAATTATTCTGGAGAATGGATTGATGGAATTATAGTAACTTATGAAGGGGAAAGACCTAGCCAAGACCACGTGCCAGAATTTGGAGAAACTATTTATAGATAATTATAACGCTTGAGTTTTAATGACAAACCATTGAAATTCAAGCGTTTTTGGCATTTTGGAGAGCATGTAAATTGAGGGTGAAAAAACTTTTTCAAAAAAACTTTCAAAAAAACGTTGACACGCAAAATAAAATAGTATATTATTAATCAAGTCAGCAGGCAACAGCAACAAGCAACAGCAACTGACAAAATAAATTGAAGAATTATAATGAACATTGAAAATAAAATAGTATCACAATTATAGACCAGTCGATTCAAAAGTCTT
>LNZR01000018.1 GCA_002007365.1 Epulopiscium sp. Nele67-Bin005
CAGCTGATGATGAACGTGTGAACGAACCTCTCTGCGTGGAGCGTCGAGTGACGAGAAGCTCAGGTGTGGCCGGTAGGTCATCAGGTCGGGTCGCTCCACCTGCAGGATGGCTTTATCTCTGGGCAGAGCAGCCAGGTCTCTGTAGCCCACCACCTGATCGTTCACTCTCGCCTGAACACACACACATGAACACACACACAGACAGGTTAGTGTTTGTATGTGCACACAGGTGTCTCTGAGCAGATATGAGTGTGTGTTTACCATGATGCCAGGGGCGGGAGACCCCGGGGTGCTCACACCCCTGGAAGAAGGCAGGTTGACCGGAGTTACCTGTCCCTCCACCTGTGACATCATCACAAACATGCAGGAGGAGAAATCAGTCCAGTTTGTTACAACTTGTGTGGTGTTTTCATGGTTTTAACGATTTACTTAAGTTGTTATTTAAAGATGACACAGAACTCAACATGTGGATCACAGCAGCTTCACGACACACCGGAACAGACCTGCAGCTCACACAGACTTCTTCAGAAAACAGATAATGGTAATAATCAAGTGTAAATTAGTGCAGTTAGTTTCCTACACGTCTGATTTACAGACTGCTTGTGTTTCTTTGCTGCAGCGATGTCACCGTGTTCCCTGATCTCAGCAACTAGCTTGATGAGCGTAATGATTTCATTTATTAGAACAAACCTGGGTGTCAGAGCAAAGAACCAGAGTTTTGTCACATATGAAGCTCAGACAGGATGACTGATTACCTTCTGCATGACGGAAGAGAAAACGTCCTCTTGTTTGGTTTCCATCAGCTGGACAGACACAAAGAGAGACAGTCAGTTCAAGTTCTGACTCCAGGGCTGGCATTGTGTTTCTCTCCTTTTCTTGCAGTGCAACTTACTAACCTCTCCCTGTCTGCTATCATCTACAGCTTGCGAACAGCTGCTTATTCCTGCTGGGTCATGATGTCAACATTACTATCGATCACTCAGTTAAATTTTCTCATGTGTGCATACCTCCTTTTCCTGACAGCAGATACTATGTTTCAGCTATAAGCTACTGTGGCTCGTACGCAGCACACGTCTTACCGTCTGCTGCTTGGTGAGAACGTCCCTGTACACGGCCTCCCTGCGCTTCAGCTCCAGCTCCACTGAGGCCTGTCGTCCCAGAGCAATTGACTGGACCTGACTCTCTGTGAGGGACGGGTTCTCCTTCCACTGTGGGGAAAGAGGACAGCATGCACATGTTAAAGCAGTATTTTATTGCTTTTTTTTTTTCATTCCAGTATATTTCACGGTAAACTCTGAGTAATTGATGCATGAAAAATAGTTTTGAGAGGTAAAATATCACTTTAACCTCAACCACAACTACAACCATTATATTTATATACCCTCAACTTGCTCTAATGACTTCACTAAAAGCACTTCTTTGACACTCACCACTCTAGCAATAGTATCTTCCAATGACTCCCGCTGTAAAGCCTTCAATGCAGTTGTTGCCTGAATGACTTTCTGTCGTCCCTGGTTTATAAGGTCCTGAAAACAAATGAAGGACACAAACATGAATAAGACAGGTGAGCTTTTCTCATTTTCACATCAGCAACAGATCTAGTTTCTAGTTTACATTACTTTGATGTTGTGGTACTTGAACTGGGTTACTGATTACACTTTTTCAACACGTAATTAGCAACTGTACTCAGATACATTTGTTAAGTAATCCTCCAAATCCTGGCCAATTCTCACTAAAGATTTCTACATGAGCTCCTTCAATACTCTGGTATTCGATACTGTTGCAAATGAGTATTGTATCCGAATACAGCGTTTCAGTATCGATACTTTTGACAACCCTACAAGTGAGTATTTATTAGCAAAGATCGACTATTTTTCTTCGTAAGAATATGGTGAGGAAAGGGAGGAAATGACATGTAGCAAAGGGCCACAGGGTGAAATCGAACCTGTGGCCGCTGCAGCGAGGACACAGCCTCTGAACACGGGGCGTCCGCTCAACCAACTGAGCTATCAGGGCACCACTAAATGAATATTCTTTGGTGAAAAATAAAGGTAATGTTAAATGTATTGCTTATAAGAAAAAAATCCAAAGAGAATGTAATCCTAAAGGCAGCAAACACCAGCCAAAAATGTGTACTTGATCAACTTTGCTCAGCAAAAAAGGTTAGTGACTCCTTGGTGGAGAAATTCTGTTGCTGAAGATCACAAAAAAGTTGAAGTAGAGCTTACATTCATCAGATCGCATGACACTGAAAGGCCAAATAAAGAAGAAGAAAGAAAGAGAGAATGCTAACTGTGTTCTGTTTGTGCTGAATGTTAGCAATAAACAATACCTTACCTTAAAAAACGTTAATGTGGTGGTAGCTTTAGTTCGATAAGTGTGTTTGACATTAAGCTCCTAAATCTACTGACATAATCTTTTTTACAGGATGCAGCACTTAATGATTCCTTTGAGGTTTATAAAAGTCTGTCTGCTTTTATAAATGGCCAAGAACGACAAAAACGATGGTTTTCGTTAATTGCTTTTATTTAAACAGTTATGGTTTACTCATGGTTTACGCATGAACACATGTACATGTACATTGCCTCACTCTGGTAAGTGTTAACATTATGTAAATATGTTTTTTCTGCTGTTTAAAAACTAATAAATTACATCTGATAAAAGTAAACAGATAAGTGGTGCTAGTTCAAAAGGGTTCATTATGTCTCAAACTTACATACAACATATCTTAGATTTCTTTTAGACAGACAAAACTATTTTTTCATTACCTTATCAGTTCAAAATGGTGCAGCAACATTCACTAACTAATCAATAATTTTCAAATCTTAGTAAAACCCTCCCTTAACTTGATAGAGAAAGTAACCAAAATATAACGGTTACTTTCTCTTTTTTTAGTTAAATCAACCTAATCAAAATAACTTAAAGTATAATTTAACCTATTTTTTACATAATTTTAATTAAACTCAAACAAAAATTGTATATCATAAAATTATATTATCGTAAAACTTTTTTAGGAGGATTATTTATGAACAAAAAATTTGTTATTAGTGCAATTTTAGCAGGGTTAACTTTAGGGAATATTTCAAATGTACAGGCTCAAAACATCTATCCAAGCAGAGATTATTCTTTTGGTAAAAATTTTGCGGCTGAAAATTCTAACTTAGATATTAGTTTGTACTCTCGATTTAACATTGGGACTCAATCTACAAAAGGTGGGCTAATCGAAATCGTTGCATACAATTCATCTGCACAAGTAGCATACGCAACTTCAGGGGTTACAGGTGAAATTATCGTTGTTCCTATGAACGAAAATTTTGCAAATGCGTATAGTGGAATTGGCTATAATATGGAAGAACTTGTTGGAAATATTGAAGGTTTTGAATATGGAGATATGAGTAGTATCGCTGTAAATTCAACGAATACACAAATTGCTGTAGCTCTGCAAGCCAACGGATTTAATGATAATGGAAAAGTTGTAGTTTTTGAGCTAGATAACAACGGATTTTTGATAAACAATCCTCAATTTTTTGATGCTGGTAAACAACCAGACAATTTAATTTTTACACCAGATGGAACAAAAATTTTGGTTGCAAATGAAGGTGAACCTCGTAATGGAATGTTGGATATTGACCCAGAAGGTTCGGTTACAATCATTGATTTAACTACAAATGAAGCAACTAACATAAATTTTGATGGTGTATATTTTGATGAAAAAGTTTTACTACAAAACGGAAAAACTCCTTCTGAAGATTTTGAACCTGAGTATATCGTTACAACAAATGATACTGCTTATGTCGCACTTCAAGAAAATAACGCAATTGCTATTTTAGATATTAATACAAATTCTTTTAAAGGTGTGTATGGCTTGGGATTACAGGATTTTGGTAAAGTTGCCTTAGATTTAGAAGATGATGGTGAAATAAATATCAAAACTTTTGATAATGTTTATGGAGTTTATATGCCTGATGGAATTGAATTATTTGAACTCGAGGATAAAACTTACATTTTAACAGCTAACGAAGGCGACGGAAGAGAATGGGGAGAAGAGGATACAGAAAATTTTTATACGAATGAACATAAATCTGATACTTCTCCAACAGGAAACGTTACTGTAAATGGAAAAGTAACATGGTTTAATCCTGCAGATTATGAAATGTTAGACCAAAGTAAAGCTTATCTTTATGGGTCAAGATCTTTCTCAATTTTTGAAGTAACTGATAATGGCATGGAATTAGTTTTTGATAGTGGAAGTGGATTTGAAATTATTACAGCTCAAGCTGTGCCAGAACATTTTAATTCATCAAACACAAATTCAACACTAGATGATAGATCAGGAAAAAAAGGTCCAGAGCCTGAGGACGTAAAAATTGGTCAAATCGGAGAGAATATTTATGCATTCGTTGGACTAGAAAGAGTAAGTGGGGTAATGGTGTATAATATTACAGACCCACACAACGCAACTTTTACAAATTATTTTACAAGCAGAGATTATACTAGTGCAATTGGTGGGGACGTTTCTCCTGAGGGATTAAAATTTGTGCCAAAAGAACAAAGTCCAACAGGCACAGATATTTTGTTGGTAGCTAATGAAGGTTCTGGAACGCTTGCAGTTTATGAGCTTATCGACTTACAATAGTAAATCTTGATTTTGGTATAAAAAATTAAATATGGTAATTATAGCTAAAGAGGTTGGAAACAGCCTCTTTTTGTGATATCCTAAAAAATGTGCGAGGTGATACATGAAAAAACTGAAAATTATTGTTGCCTACAAAGGAACAAATTATCACGGATTTGCGAGGCAACCAAACGGAATTACTATTCAAGAATGTTTGGAGAAGGCTATTTTTGATTTGACTGGGCAAAAAATTGAAGTATTGGGTGCTGGACGTACAGACACAGGTGTTCATGCAAAAGCTCAATGTTGTATGGCAATTTTGGATACAAAAATTCCTATTACTAAATTTGCCAGTGCAATGAATGCGAAGCTCCCAAAAGATATTGTGGTTCAGAGCGTTGAAGAAGCTGATGAAAATTTTCATCCACGTTTTAATGCCAAAAGAAAAACTTACAGATATCAAATTTTGAACTCAAAACAAAACAATCCATTTATTCAAGATATAGCCTACTTTTATCCATACAACTTGGATTTCCAAAAAATGGTATTAGCCTCTATTTATATAGAAGGAACTCATGATTTTAAATGCTTTTGTTCATCAAATACTCAAGTAAAATCAACAACTAGAACTGTTTATTCTCTAAACCTCAAAAAAGATGAACAAGGCTTAATTACTATTGATATTTGCGGCAATGGATTTTTGTACAATATGGTAAGAATTATTGTTGGTACATTAATAGAGATTGGTAGAGGAGTTATCCCCCCTGACGATATGAAAATGATTATCGAAAGCCAAAATCGAAATTTATCTGGCCCTACTGCTCCTCCTCAAGGATTAATGATGTATAATATCGAATATTAAGAATATTTTAAATTGTGAGCAGAATTTTTATTGTAGCAACAACCATAACTGTAAATATATGGAAAAAGCTTGTATTTTCAAGGGTTTAGAACTACAATATAATTAAAATTATGTCTTATCTATTTAGGAAAAATAAGGTATAATAAAAACGATTAACTTTTAATTTGATTGGAACTATAAAGTTAAGTCGTCAATTTTTAATGCTAATCAAACTTTCTACCCCCCGTGAAATTTGATACATAGGAATTTATGCTTAACTGAAATACGACCTATTTTTGTTTATGGAGGAAAAAAATGCATACAACCGATTTAAAAAAATTAGCCAACTCAATAAGAAAAAATGTTATCGTTGGTGTTTATCACGCAAAGTCAGGACACCCAGGCGGGTCATTGTCTTCGACTGATATTTTAACATATCTTTATTTTAAGGAAATGAACATAGACCCAAAACAACCAACAATGCCTACTAGAGATAGATTTGTATTATCAAAAGGTCATGCAGCTCCTGCACTTTATGCAACGCTTGCTGAAAAAGGATTTTTTGACCCTGAAGAAATGACAAGACTTCGTCACATTGGCTCGTTTTTACAAGGTCACCCAGATATGAAGCAAACGCCAGGCGTTGATATGTCTACAGGTTCTTTAGGGCAAGGGATTTCAACAGCTGTTGGAATGGCTCTCTCGGCAAAATTATCAAATGAGGATTACCGAGTTTATACAATCATTGGTGATGGTGAAACTCAAGAAGGGCAAGTGTGGGAAGCAGCCATGTTTGCAGGAGATAGAAAACTAGATAATTTGGTAGTTTTTGTGGATAATAACAACTTACAAATTGATGGAAATGTTGATCAAATTTGCTCACCATATCCATTGGATAAAAAATTTGAAGCATTTAATTTTAATGTTGTAGTAATTGATGCTCACAATTTTGATGAAATTGAAAACGCCTTAAATATTGCACGTCAAACTAAAGGTAAACCAACAGCAATTATTGCATCAAGTATCAAAGGAAAAGGTGTATCTTTCATGGAAGATAACGTAGGTTGGCACGGTGTAGCACCAAATGAAGAACAATATAAGGCAGCCATTTTAGAATTAGAAGAAGCAGGTGAGGTATTATAATGGAAACAGTAAAAATTGCAACTAGAGAAAGTTATGGAAATGCATTAGTAGAACTTGGTCACAAACACCCAGAATTAGTAGTTTTAGACGCTGATTTGGCTGCTGCTACAAAAACTGCAGTCTTTGGAAAAGAATTTCCTGAGCGTCATATAAATTGTGGTATCGCAGAAGCAAATATGATGGGAATAGCGGCAGGACTTGCAGCAACAGGAAAAATTCCATTCGTTAGTTCATTCGCAATGTTTGCTGTTGGTAGAGCATATGAGCAAATTAGAAACTCTATTGCATACCCTCATCTAAACGTAAAAATTGGTGCAACTCATGCTGGAATTACAGTTGGAGAAGATGGAGCAACTCACCAATGTAATGAAGATATCGCACTAATGAGAACAATTCCAGATATGATTGTAATTAATCCATGTGATGATATAGAAGCTCAACACGCTACAAAAGCTGCGTTTTACCACGATGGACCAGTATATTTAAGATTTGGTAGACTTGTTGTGCCACAAGTAAATCTTGATAGAGAAAATTATAAATTTGAAATCGGAAAAGGAATTGTCCTAAAAGAAGGTACAGATGTAGCAATTATTGCAACTGGATTATGCGTTAGTGAGTCTTTAAAAGCTGCACAAATGCTTGAGGCAGATGGAATTAGTGCGAAAGTAATCAATATTCACACAATTAAACCAATTGATGTTGAATTACTAGTAAAAACTGTATCAGAAGTTAAAAAAGTTGTAACAGTAGAGGAACACTCTGTAATTGGAGGTCTTGGAAGCGCTGTTTGTGATGTACTGATGGAACACGCACCAACAAAAGTTCTAAAGCTTGGAATTAATGATACTTATGGCGAGTCAGGGCCTGCCTTAGACTTATTGGCAAAATATGGATTAAATGATGAAAATATTTATTCAAAAGTAAAGTCATTTGTGATATAATAACCCTGTAATCACGCATTGCATCTTAAAAAGAGTGATAGCAGGAGGATATTTATGATTAAGTCTAAACTTAAAGACACAAAATACTTAACATTACTTGGAATTTTTTTAGCAATCGAAATTATTTTAGCAAGCACACCATTAGGTTTTGTACCTCTTGGCTTTACAAAGGCTACAACGGTACATATCCCTGTAATTATTGGGGCTATAACTCTTGGGCCACTTGCGGGAATGATACTTGGGGCTGCATTTGGAATAAGTTCCATCATTGTAAGCACAGTGACACCGTCCCTAACAGCGTTTGTTTTTTCACCATTTGTAACAATTGGAGGCGTTCGAGGCAATATATTTAGTTTAGTAATTGCACTTGTTCCAAGGATTTTAATAGGAGTAACAGCCTATTTTTCTTACAAAGCAACCCTAAAAATCACCAAAAAAAATACGGTGGCATATGCTACAGCTGGGGTTGTTGGGTCAATGACAAACACCATTTTAGTAATGAGCTTGATTTATACTTTCTTTGGTGAACAATATGCCGCAGCTCGTGAGATTGAATTTGAAGCGTTATTTGCACTAATTATGAGCATTGTAGGTATAAATGGTGTACCAGAAGCTATAGTTGCAGGAATTATAGTAACTTTAGTTTGTACAGCTTTGGGTAAAGTATTTAAAAATAAATTTTAATTAAATTGAACTAAGTTCTAACGATGCAATGCGTAGAACTTAGTTTTTTGTTTAAATTTTTAGGAAGGTGATATTTATGAAAAAAAATATTTTGATAGGGGTAACAGGTGGTATTGCTGTTTACAAAATTTTAGATGTAGTTAGCCAACTCAAAAAAAAGGGCTTCTCAATTGATACTATTATGAGCAAAAACGCTTGTGAATTTGTAAATCCATTATCATTTGAAACACTCACAAACAATAAAGTAGTTACCGATACTTTTTACAGAAATCACAAATTTGAAGTGGAGCATATCGAACTCGCCAAAAAAGCCGATGTCATGCTAATTGCACCTGCCACAGCAAATATTATTGGTAAAATTGCAAATGGAATAGCTGATGATATGCTTTCTACAACGGTTATGGCCGTAAAATGCCCTATAATTATTGCACCTGCAATGAACACTGCAATGTATGAAAATACTATTGTGCAGGAAAATATTGCATATTTAAAAGAAAAAGGCTATCTATTTATTGAGCCAGCTTCTGGTATGCTAGCTTGTGGAGATATTGGCAAAGGTAAATTAGCACCTGTTGATGAAATTGTTACAACTGTTTCAGAAAAGTTAAATTTGAACCAAGATTTAAAAGGTAAAAAAGTTTTGATAACGGCAGGAGCGACAATTGAACCCATCGACCCAATGAGATATATTACAAATCATTCTACTGGAAAAATGGGCTATGCGATTGCCGCACAAGCACAAAAAAGAGGTGCAGAAGTTGTATTAATTTCTGGGCAAACTAACTTAGATGTGCCTGCTGGAGTTAGGCGAATTGATATACAAACTGCTGCTCAAATGTATGAAGCTGTACATGAAAATTTTGCCAACACAGACATTGTAATTAAGACTGCTGCTGTTGCAGACTATAGACCAGCCAACGTTTCTAGCCAAAAAATGAAGAAAAAAGATGATAATTTAATTCTCGAACTTATTCCTAATAAAGATATTTTAAAAAGTTTGGGAGATATAAAAACTAACCAAATTTTGGTAGGCTTTGCAGCAGAAACCAATAACATAATTGAATATGCTAAGCAAAAATTAGCCAAGAAAAATTTAGATTTTATCGTTGCTAATAATATCTCACAAACAGGGGCAGGCTTTGGAGGAAACACCAATATTGCAACTATTATTAGTAGAGATGGCACTATAAAAGAGCTTCCTATGATGAGTAAATCTGCATTAGGTGACGAAATTCTTAATGAAATCATCATCAGATTACAAAAAAATTAACTAAATAATATTAAGGAGAATTCAAATGTTATTAACAATTGACATAGGAAATACAAATATCGTCCTTGCTGTAATACAAAACGATGAAGTTTTGGTAACATATCGCATAACTACAAAACTTTCCAGAACCTCTGATGAGTATGGAATTACAATGCTCGATATGTTAAGTAGCAAAGGAATTAACGTTTCACAAATTGATGATGTAATTATTTCTTCGGTTGTTCCAAGCGTTATGCATTCGATTACAAATAGTTTACGAAAATATTTAAATAAAAAACCTCTAATTGTAGGCACTGGTCTAAAAACTGGAATTTCTATCAGAACAGATAACCCAAAATCTGTTGGGGTTGATAGAATTGTAAACTGTGTGGCTGTATATAATTTGTATGGTGGCCCCTGTATGGCTATTGACTTTGGAACGTCAACAACTTATGATTTAGTTAACGAAAAAGGCGAATTTATAGGAGGGCTTATCACTGCTGGAATTCGTATAACTGCTGATGCTATGGGAAGTCGAGCTGCTCAGCTTCCTTATATTGAAATAAAAAAACCACCTAGTATTTTGGATTGTAAAAACACAATTTCTAGTATGCAAGCTGGGCTAATTTATGGATACATCGGACAAGTTGAATATATCGTTAAAAAAGTTAAGGAAGAAATGAACGCTCCAAATCTAACAGTTATTGCGACTGGAGGTCTTGGAAGAATTATTGAAAGTAGCACAGATTGTATTGATATTTATGATGAAGATTTAACTCATAAAGGATTACAATTTATTTACAAAAAAAATATTAACTAATATTACAAAGGAGTAACAAAATGAGTTTAGAAAAATTGGCAAATTTAATATTTCCAAACACAACAAAAACACCACAAGATTATTTGGATAAATATCCACAAAGAGATTTAAAAGACGGTCAGTTTGTAACTAGATATGCACCAAGTCCTACAGGTTTTCAGCATATTGGAGGAGTTTTTGCAAGTTTGGTATCCGAAAGAGTTGCCACTCAAAGTGGAGGAATTTTTTATTTAAGAATAGAAGATACTGACCAAAAACGTGAAGTTGAAGGAGCAATTGAAGATACAATTGCAACTATGTATAAATTTGGAATGGAGTTTAATGAGGGCATGACTGGTGAAAATTCTCACAAAGGAAATTACGCTCCATATCGTCAAAGTGAACGAAAAGAAATGTATGAAGCATTCGCCAAAGACTTGATTTTACAAGGTAAAGCTTATCCTTGTTTTGCAACTCCAGAAGAACTTGATGCCCTTCGTGAGGAGCAAACTTCAAAGAAACTCAACCCAGGTTATTATGGTGAATTTGCAAAATATCGCAACTTACCAACTGAAGAGGCTATTTCAAAAATTGAAGCTGGTGAGCAATATATTATCCGTATAAAATCAATGGGTGACCCAGAAAAAAGAGTAGAATTTCACGATTTGGTAAAAGGCGATATTTCGTTTCCAGAAAACAATCAAGACATTGTAATTATTAAGGGTGACGGACTCCCAACATACCATTTTGCACACGCTGTGGACGATACTTTAATGAGAACGACGCACGTAACTCGTGGGGAAGAATGGCTCTCATCATTACCAATTCACGTTCAACTTTTTGAAATGATTGGTCAACAACGCCCACAATACGCTCATATTCCAACAATTATGAAGCAAGATGGAGGTTCAAAACGTAAGCTTTCTAAAAGAAAAGATGCCGAAAGTGCTGTTAGTTATTATGATGAAGAAGGATACCCAATTCAATGTGTGGTTGAATATTTATTAAATATAATTAACTCTCCATATGAAATGTGGCGTACTGAAAATCCAGATGCAGATTACCATGAATTTATCGTTCATTTGGATAAAATGAGTAAAAGTGGAGCATTATTTGATATTATAAAATTAAATGATGTTAGTAAAGAAATTATCGCTAAAATGTCAGCTGATGAAATGTTTGAACTTTATACAACTTGGGCCAAACAATACGACGAGCAAATGTATAAACTTGCAACTACAAACGAACCAGCCGTAAAAACTTTCTTTGGAATAGATAAAGGTACTGCAAAACCTCGTAAAGACTTTGCAAAATGGGCAGAAGTTAAAGAAAAAATCGTCTACTTGTTTGATGAATTTTATGATGCTGAAACAGTTGAACAAATTGAATTACCTAAGACTGTTGACCTTGCTCAAGCACAAGAAATTGTTAAACAATACAAAGAAATTTATAATCACAATTTAACTTCTCAAGAAGAATGGTTTGAAGATGTGAAAAAGTTTGCTACAGAAATTGGTTACTGCACAAATCGTAAAGAATACAAAAATAACCCTGACGCTTACAAAGGCATGGTTTCAGACGTTGCAGGAACAATTAGAGCTGCTGTAACTCACAGAAGTAACACTCCTGAACTTTTTATAATTATGCAAATTCTAGGTGAAGAAACTGTACAAAAACGCTTTGATAAATTTTTAAATCAATAATAAAAATCCTCTTTAGGCTACCAAACTTAAAGAGGATTTTTTGTTATTTTATTTCGCCAGCAAGTTTTAAGGCATTTTTTGAAATTACAGGACCAACAATTCCATAAATTAATGATGAACAAAGTACAATTGCACGGATTTGACTAGCAAAATCAGGCACTACACTCTCTGCCAACAATGCCAGTGCAATCGCCACCCCTTCTTGAGGAATTAAAGTTGCTCCTAAATATTTTTGTACAGTTTCTGGAGCATTCATCAATTTTGCACCAAAGTATGCACCCATCATTTTCCCAACTACCCTAAAAACTATATAAATTAAACCTACAACTCCAACCGAGGGAATAACTGATAAATTTAGCTCAGAGCCTGAAATTACAAAGAATAACATATATAATGGAGGCGTTATTGCATCAGAAATTTTTACAACCATATCACTTTTTTGATATACATTTCCAAACATTGCACCCATCGCCATACACGTAAGCAATCCTGACAATTCAAAAATATTTGATACTGCCACAATAATAGCTATAAATCCAATTACTATAGATAACTGACTGCCATCACTCGTTGAATATTTAATCGGTATTTTCATAACATATCCTGCAAACAATCCTAGCAAAATAGCCAAAAAAACTTCTGTAAATGGTTCAATTAATGATACTATTAACGAACTTCCACCACTAGTTAACGCCTCTGCAATGGCTACTGCAAACCCAAAAGTTACCAAACACACTGCATCATCTAAAGCAACCACACTAAGCAAAGTTTCAGTTACAGGACCTTTTGCATTATATTCCTTAACTACCATAATTGTAGATGCGGCTGCTGTAGCGCTGGCTATTGCTCCCAAAACTAAGGCAAAAGTTAGGTCAGTGCCAATTAATAATAATACACTCGTTACAAAAACCATAGCCCCAACTGCCTCCAAAATTGCAACCACTATAGGGGTTAATCCTACACGTTTAAAATAACTAATTTTAAATTCCGAACCTATCGAAAAAGCAATAAACCCTAGTGCTAAATTGGATATGATTGCAAACTTTCCAATAATATCTTCTGGAATTACATCAAATACCGAAGGGCCAAGAAGCAAACCAGCCACCAAATATCCCGTAACACTCGGTAATTTCAACAATTTTGCGAACTTCTCAAACACTAAACCAACCAACAACATTGTTCCCGTGACCAATAATATTGTATCCATAAAAAACCCTCTTTTTAAAATTGATACGACATTATATGAAATTATCATAAAATATGTTATTAAATTGACAAAATTTTTTTGAGGGGGTATAATTTAGGAAAATAATGGGCAAACTCAAAAGAGTTTTTATACAAAGTGAATAGTTTAGGAGAGATATGATGAAAAATGAGCTAATTATTTATACTCCAATAAAACAACTTCCTGGTTTTGAAGCAGATTTTAATATAGAACTAGAAAATATCTTCACTAAAATAAAAATAGAAAAAGGTCTACTTTATAAAGGAACTTTAACTTCAATCCAAAATCAAATTAAAGACCACACATTCTATGATGACAAAAGAAATGTATTTTATTTTCGTATTCAGGGCGTTCATAAAATTTTGCGAACAAAAGATGGAATTTCTAGAATTTGGATATATCAAGGCATTGAAAATATCATAAGTGAAAGTAATCCTATTACAATTATGGATAACGAATATATTTCATTTTATGATTTACTTAGACTTTTTGAATTTAAGCGTTTACATACAAAAGGAAAGACTAGATTATATGTGCTTTATGCTAAAACGTTAATCGAAGCACTAAATGACTTAACGTATGTAGAAAATTTACGACTATGTTTGGAAGATACTTCTAAACTAAAAGCAAAAAAAATTAAAGAAGAAAACATAACTAGTTGTCAATTTTCTGGAAAGGTTTTCACAACCCCCAAAGAAGTTGAGTTTGCTCACATAAATTCTAAGGCTGCATATCCATTTTTAGCGCTTGAACTAAACAATGGAGTCATCATCTTAAAGGAAATTCACAAAGAAATTACCAAACTTAACCTTAACACTATTGATGAACTCTATAACTTTTGCAAAAAAAATAACTATAATACAGATTGGATTTATAATGCCTGCACCCCTTAGCATTATTGACAATGATTTTGGGGTTTTGTATACTTAATTAGACTAAAGCTAGAAAGGATACGTCTTAATTTCATAAGGAAAATTTTATATTTGAAAGTAAAAGAGAGGAAGATTTTTAATGTATTCTTGGATAAATGTAAATTCGGAAGATGACCTAAGAAAATTAGGCAAATTCCGTGAAGTTAAACAACAAGTATTAGAAGAGCTAAATTTAGTTGGAATTATTGGATTTTCCAGTATTACCAAACTTTATAATTTTATTAATCAACTAAAAGTATATCAAAATGACCAATATTTGACTCAAGAAATTTTAGCCTATATAACAAATTATGAAAATAAAAGCATAAAAGTTAATTTTGACCAAGTAAAAAAAGAAATTTTGGGTAAATTAAATTTAGAGAATAAAATTTATATTAAAAATAAAAGTTGTTTATTAATTTTATTGCTCCAAATTCAGGTTTTCTTAGATAATACTAAAGTTATAAACCAAACACCAACAATTTCTCAAACTTTAGTAATTCAAACTTCACCCGATGGATATTTTATTTCTGAACTTCACAAATTGGCGTATATGTTTGTAAATTATACTTCAAAATTTGATGAGGATTTAGGAATTACACGTCTGCATTATTTAGATATTGATGAAGCTAAAGCTTGGAGAAATAAATATATTAAATTATTCCACCCTGACCAAATGAATAGTCTAGGCGTAAACGAAGACATCTCAAGTGCTATAACAAAAATTTATAAACGAATGGTAGGCAAATCATGAAAAACGAACTAGTACAATATCTCTCTGTTAATTCATTACCAGATTTTAATCAATTTATGACAGAGGCAGAAAAATCGATTGAAGGTAAAATTTCACTTTCACTAGCAGACTTACACGCTGGCACACTAACTTCTATTAAAACTCAAATTAGAGAAAGTGCCATTATTGATAAAAACTATGAAAGAATTTATTATAGAGTAAATGGAATTCATAGAATTTTACGAACTAACCATGAAACTGCTCAACTATTAATCTACAAAGATATGGACGAAGATAAATTTCCTCAAGATAGACATATCGTAAGTTTTCATGGAACAGACTATATTTCCGATGAGATGTTAAAAGCAATTTTTGATTTTTGCTATAATAATAGTACGGAAAAGAAAAAAGTTTATTTGCAATATTCTTGTGAATTTTGTGAAACTCTAAAACAACTTAAGGCTCAAGGTAACTTAGAGCGAGTTACTGTTACTTTGCCAGATAGAAGGACTAAACTTAAAAATGATAGACTAAAGCGCGATAAAATTAAGCATTGCCAATTTACGAACAGACCTTTTGTTAGTAAAAGAGAAATTGAATTTTCACACATTGACTCTATGGAATATAATCCTGATAGAGCATATGATATTGATAATGGAGTTATTATTCTCAAAAAAATACATAAAAAGCTTTTGAAACAAGGCGTTATGAATTTTGAGGGAATGTATAACTTTTGCAAACAACATGGCTACGACTTACAATGGGCCAAAAATTTTAAATAATATATCCACCTATAAGCGCCAAGTTTATAGGTGGATTTTTTAGAAGTAGGGGACAAATCTACTCTAAAGTTATTATAGGAGTAATTAGAGTGTTGCCTAATAAAATTTATTCTAAACATTTCATACCAAAAATTTTTTTAAATGAATTCTACTTTTCTATTTCTAAATTCCATTTTAGATATAATGAATTTCAAAAATCGTGATCATTTAACTTTTCTGTCATATGTTTTATAATTAATGGCAAATTGATTAATTTTTAATTTTTTTGGATATAATTATTATTACGAAAGGTTATTACAAAAATAAAAATTATATAAAAAATACCCAAAAAATGATATACTACATTATGTAATCAAAATTTTAATAATTAATTGGAGAAAAATATGGATTTAAAAAAACAAATTGGGTTAGTTATTATAACCTACATTGGCTTTATGGCTTATTTTATGGGCGTATTTTTGCCTACATTTACAGAAAATGTTGGTGGGAATGAGATGGTTGACGCATACTTAGTAGACTACAGTAAAAGTATAGAAGATATTGAAAATTTGGTGTTAGATTATGGAGAAGAAGGCAGAGCCTTTATGACAAACTTCTTTATTATGGACTCGATTTATGTAATTATAAGTGTAACTCTTTTTCACCTTGTAATTAAAGCAGTTGCCACTAACAAATATTTCAGTTACATTCCATTTTTAACAGGGACATTTGATACAATAGAAAATATAGCTGTTTTATATACAGGCTTAAGTTTGAACATGAATTATCTTGCTCTAGCTAGATTTTTTGCTTCAGCAAAAGCAGTCTGCCTATTTAGCTCAATAATTATTATTATAGTTGGACTTGGCAAAAAATTTATTGCAAACAAAACTCAAATAAGCTAAATGTAACGCTCCCCAATTCAACTAGTTGGGGAGTATTTTAAATTTGCAATAAAAAAGGCTGTAAACATATCAGTCTACAACCTTATAATTTAAAATTCCCCAAATTTTTGTTTAACAATATTTTGTAAATAATTTCCAAATTCTTCTTTTAACTCTTCTCTTTCTAAAGCAAATTCAATGGTTGCTTCCAAAAAGCCCATCTTGCTCCCCAAATCATATCTTCTTCCAATAAAATCATATGCATAAACATTTTGTACTTTGGCAAGTTTGCAAATTGCATCAGTAAGTTGAATTTCTCCACCTGCTCCTATAGTGCCTTCTTCCAAAAACTTAAAAATTTCTGGTGTTAAAATGTATCTTCCAAGACTAGCAACAGTTGAAGTTACTTGGTCTAAGCTAGGTTTTTCAATAATATCTTCAACATGATACATACGATTATCAATATTTGCACCCGAAATCATACCATATTTTGGAACGTCTTCACGAGGAACAGTTTGTACCCCCAAAATACTACGTCCATACTTTTCATATTGTGTAATCATCTGACCAAGAACAGGTTCATCAGAGGTAATCACATCATCACCAAGAAGTACTGCAAATGCCTCATTTCCAATAAAAGTTTTGGCAGTAGCTATGGCATGTCCCAAACCTTTTGGCTCTTTTTGGCGAATATAATAAATGTTTGCAATTTCTGATACTTCTTGTGCAATCTGAAGCAAATCTTCTTTACCTTTTTGAGCAAGTTCCATTTCTAATTCAACAGATTTATCAAAATGATCCTCAATAGGTTTTTTGGTTCTACCAGTCACAATTATGATGTCTTCTATCCCAGATGCTACAGCTTCCTCAACAATATATTGAATTGTTGGTTTATCAACGATTGGAAGCATTTCTTTAGGTTGTGCCTTAGTTGCAGGTAAAAATCTAGTTCCAAGTCCCGCTGCAGGAATTACCGCTTTTGTAATTTTTTTCATTTTCACACCCCATTTATATTAAATTAATATAAAAATTATAACATAAAAAAGGGATAAAGTAATATAGTTATTTTTGACAGAATAAAGGTATTTTTTTGTGTACCTGAATGAAATTTTTAAAGTATGTCAATTATAATTAAGAAGATTATTTAAATTTAGAAAGAGAGGTGCTTTATGTTTAAAAAAATAAACAAAATGTTATTTAGTCGAAACTTTGCAATGGCGATGCTTGTATTGTTTCAGATGGTATTACTTGTAGGCGTTATTTTACGTCTTACAGAATATTTCGTTTATTTATATGCCGTCTTTATGATAATTAGCCTTGTGATGGTAATTATCATCGTAAATAGGACAGATAACCCTGCTTACAAACTTACATGGATAATTTTTATTTCAATCTTTCCGCTAGTTGGTGGAATTAGTTATCTACTTTTTGGAGGCAAACAAGTTACTACTAATTTTAGAAAAAAAGTTCAAACCGTTATGGATCAAACTCTGGATTTAGCTAGGCAAGACCAACAAATTTTAGATGAACTAGAAGCACAAGATAAATCTATTTATAACCAAGCAAATTATATTTATAGACACAGCTTATCACCTATTTATAAAAATACTGAAACGGAATTTTTACCGTCTGGGGAAATATACTTTGAGAGACTAAAAGAAGAGTTACGAAAAGCTAAACATTTTATTTTTATGGAATATTTTATTGTAGATCAGGGCAGTATGTGGGACGAAATCGTTGAAATTATGGCCGAAAAAGCACAAGCAGGACTTGATGTTCGCATGATGTATGATGATGGGGGGACTATTTTACTTTTACCCTTCAAATATAATGAATATCTAGAAAGTTTTGGTATCAAAACTGTTATTTTTAATAAGATGAAACCTATTTTATCTATGAGAATGAACAACCGTGACCACAGAAAAATCTCTGTTATAGATGGCTATGTTGGGTTTACTGGTGGGGTCAATTTAGCTGACGAATATATCAACAAAATTGAAAGGTTTGGCCACTGGAAAGACGCTGGAATTTGCCTAAAGGGTGATGCTGTTTGGAACTTGACTATGATGTTTTTGCAGATTTGGAACTTTGCAACTAATACTTATGAAACCGACTTTGATAAGTACAAACCACATACCTATTATAAGGAAGCTTTTGCAAATGATGGATACGTTCAACCATATGGAGATAGTCCTCTTGATGATGAAATTGTTGGGGAAAACGTATATTTAAACATTATAAATCGTGCTAAAGATTATGTTTATATTAGTACTCCATATTTAATTATTGATAATGAGCTAGTGACTGCGCTAACTTTGGCAGCCAAAAGTGGAGTAGATATTCGCATTATGACCCCTCATATCGAAGACAAATGGTATGCGCATACTCTCACTCGCTCACACTATGGTCAATTAATATTAGCTGGTGTAAAAATTTATGAGTATACCCCTGGATTTGTACATTCCAAAACGTTTGTTAGCGATGATGAAATAGGCGTTGTTGGGACAATTAATATGGATTATCGTAGCTTATATTTACATTTTGAATGTGCAGTTTGGCTATATAAAAGTAAGGCTGTTTTACAAATTAAAGATGACTTTTTGCAATCTTTGGAGGTATGCCAAGAAATTTACCTTGAAGATACGTATAATGTTAAACTTGCTACTAGAATTATCCGTGCATTACTCAAAATTCTTGCTCCTATAATGTAACTAAAAAACCTCATTCTGATATTATTATCAAAATGAGGTTTTTATTGGCATAAGTTATTTTTTGGTTAATAGGGGTAGCGACTTTATAAAGTCGATGTTAGTTTGCATTAAATATTTTACATAGAAAACGGCTACTTTCTACAACTAGGAATATTTAGCGTTCGGTAAAGTTTGTAAAATTTGCCTAGAAATTTAAACTTATTGTAACTCTTCTATTTCAGTAACTTCAGTCTCAGGTGTTACTTCTACTTCCACTTCTTCATTCTCTAAAGTCTCTTCGTTTTCTAACTCTACTTCTTCATTCTCTAAAGTTTCTTCGTCTTCTAACTCTACTTCTTCATTCTCTAAAGTTTCTTCGTTTTCTAACTCTACTTCTTCATTTTCTAAAGTTTCTTCGTTTTCTAACTCTACTTCTTCATTTTCCAAAGTTTCTTCGTTTTCTAACTCTACTTCTTCATTTTCCAAAGTTTCTTCGTCTTCTAACTCTACTTCTTCATTTTCCAAAGTCTCTTCGTCTTCTAACTCTACTTCTTCATTCTCTAAAGTCTCTTCGTCTTCTAACTCTACTTCTTCATTCTCTAAAGTCTCTTCGTTTTCTAACTCTACTTCTTCATTCTCTAAAGTCTCTTCGTCTTCTAACTCTACTTCTTCATTCTCTAAAGTTTCTTCGTTTTCTACTTCCACTTCTTCACTCTCTAAAGTTTCTTCGTTTTCTACTTCCACTTCTTCACTCTCTAAAGTTTCTTCGTTTTCTAACTCCACTTCTTCATTCTCTAAAGTTTCTTCGTCTTCTACTTCCACTTCTTCATTTTCTAAAGTTTCTTCGTTTTCTACTTCCACTTCTTCATTCTCTAAAGTCTCTTCGTTTTCTAACTCTACTTCTTCATTACCAAAGTTATACACTCCAACCAAATGTTCTCCCTCAATAATCTTTACATTATCAAGTGTAATTGTATGCGCAGTTTGTGGTGTTCCCTCAACATTTCCGATACAGAAATTAAGTTTTGTGCTTCCACCTGTAAATGTGTATGAATAAGTTTGCATATCCTCTGTAATATTAATTACGTTAACGCCTCCCATTTCAATCCAGATAGGGCGTGCTTCTGTTGATTTTGCGTCAAACGATAATGTATATAACGTCCCTGACTTAATATCAATATTTTCTTGGTATAATTGAGTATGCCAGAACGCTCCACCTTCTGTATTATCAATTGCAATTACTGCCTCTCCACCTATTGATGCAAAATCCACATCTCCTTGTGCTGGAGTCCACATTTTCCAAGCTTTGATACTATCATCTTCAAAATCTCCATTTGCTACAATGTTTCCATCTGTTGATGCTGGATATACAATAGCTTGTGAAACTTTTGCATCATTATATCCATCTGCTTGAATTACAATTTCATACGTTGTTACAGAGTTCATTAGGCTTGCTGAGAATTCAATTGTTGTGCTTGTAACTGTAAATAAATCTTTAGCTAGTGGCGCACCATTTAAAAATACGCTTAAGTTTGTTGTTTCATAATTATGAGTAAGCTCAATTACTTCTCCAACATAATTATCTGTACTATCTGCCACTACTGTAGCCGTTTTTAATACTTCTGAATGCTCTGTCAAAGTTACATTATCAAATTTTAATGTATGCACATTTTGTGGTGTTCCCTCAACATTTCCAACACAATATCTCAAATTGAAACTGTCTCCTACTGGAGTAAATGTAATTTCATGAGTTTGAGTTCCTGCTGCTACATATTTTGTTTGAGATGTAATTCCATCAAGCTCTACCAAAATATATCTATCCACATCACATTCAACTTCATAGCTTAATGTGTAAGTTTTGTTTGGCTCAATGATAATTCCATTTTGGTATAATTGAGTATGCCAATGCGCCCCACCGTTTGTATTATCAATCTCAAGAACTGCTTTACCATCTTCAATCGTTACTGGTGGATTGTTTGTATCATCTGAAGATTTCCAAGTTAACCATTCACTTCCTGCTGGGCTTGAGAAGTCTCCATTAATAATACCTGTTGCATTTTCTGGTGCAACTTCTCCTTCTGCCGCCTCAACAATCTTTACATTATCAAGCGTTATAGTATGTGGCTCTTCTGGAGTTATACCCATATCTGATACTACATTTCCAAACATAAATAGTACTGTAATATCAGCATCGTTTGGTGGTGTAAATGTTACATTATAAGTGGTCATATCTCCATTAATATAAAATGTTGTAGCATTTCCTGCAATTCCTGCATTAACCATTTCAATTTTAATTGGTCTGCTTGCATCTGAACCATCACTTATAAAATTGGATTTTGCATCAAAACTTAAAATATAAGTTTCTCCACCTTTAACCGAAATATCTTGTTTTAACTGAGTATTCCAAGCTACTGGCACTGGGTCACCCCATTCTGTAGTTACCCCACCATTGTAATAAATATTCAATTTTGCCTCTTCATTTTCAACCAACACTTCTGAATGGTCTGGCATAGTTGAGTAGAATTCCCAAGGAGCATAGTCACCAGTTGCAAAGTTTCCATTGATAATTAGGTTGCCTTCTGATGAATAAATTAGTTGTGTACATTTTGCATCTGCAAAGCCTTCTGCCTCAACAACAATACTATATGAACCTTCTGTCGCAAAAACCCCTTTGTCAATCGTGAAATATCCACCGTTTTCATTTTGAGTGAAACTTACAGAATTTCCATTTACTAAAACTTGGTCAATTGTATAAACTTCATCTGTAAAATATTTAATTTCGATATCATTTCCAACATTATTATCTGTATCATCTGCTACTAATGTTGGTGCTTGTTTGTATGGTGCATCAGTAAGCGCAATACTTACGTTATCAATGTACACAGTCCCAAGTGCCGCATTATCCATTTGCCCAAGTAAATATTTTAAACTTAAACTTGAGCTGTGAGCAGTAAATGTATATTCTAGTGTTTGTTTGTTGCTTCCAACAGAAATTACATCTCCAACACTTGCTGTATAGCTTCCGTCTTCAAGAGTAAAGCGAACATCTCTTTGCGTATCTGCCCAAATATCAAATTTTAATGTGTACTCCATATTTCTTGTAAACTCTAAGTTTTCTTGCATAAGCATAACTTGCCATTCTTGCGCTCCAAGATTTTTTACATCAATTGTAGCAACTTTATCAGAGCCAGTTACATCAAAGCTCGCCATGCCTTCTCCCCAGTCTCTAAATATAGTCCAATATTCAAAATCTGCTGAGAAATCTCCATTTTGTAATGGATAAATTACGATTTCGTCCCAATCTACATTGTTGTTTGTAGTACGAAGCATCTGCACATTATCAAGAGTCATAACTCCAGCATCTTCTAATACAAATTTTACTTCTCCGTATTGCTCCCCTAGTTCGGCAGGCACATCAAAATATACTCTTTTTGAACTTCTTGAAGATGATGATAAAGAAACTTCTTCTTCATGGATAATTTGAGAGTCTGCTTCAATTTGAATAGTTACTTTGTCAATATTTGATGAGCTTGCATCAAATGATAACTCATACGTATCCCCACCTAACATTTGAATTTTATCTTGATATAATTTGGCTGAACCTGAATTTAGAGTAATTTCGGCTTCTTTTGAGTTAGTTACATCAAAGTTAGCGTTTGCTCCTTCAAAATACCAATAAACTTTAGACTCATCACCTTTATCAAATGTTCCATTATAGATGTGGTTTCCGTTGCTTAAAGGTTGTTTTGGAGCTGAAAAATCAATAAGTTCATCTACTTCACTAATAGAAACATTACGAAGTGAGAAGTTTGTAGCATTTTGCCCAAAGTTAAGCTCCAATCTTGCTTCTAAATCTGTTTCATCAACCATTTGGAAACGGTAGCTATATGTGTTCCAGTTGCTTGTTAAATCATAACTATTTGCATGAGAATATTTTCTCCAATTTAAATCTGGACCTGCTCCTACTTGTGCCGACATTGTACGTGCTTGGTCTGCACTAGCTTCAAAAGATACTTCATAAATGCGACCTTTTACAATTGGAATATGGTCTAATAATTGCACAGAATAAGATTGATTTCCTCCACTAGAAACATTAATTTTTACACCTTCATCTAATTGAGTTGCAGAAGCATTTCCTCCATCTGCAAGGTATAAATTCCAATTATCTTTGCTCAAATTACCAGTAGTTACAGCAATATTATCTAAATTCGGGTCTGTAATGTAGTTATCCAAAACTACCATTCCTTCTGGATATGCTTCTTTATCAACTACAGGCTTAGAAACATTTTCATCATAGCCATCTTTCGACTCATATACACGCACATATTCAACTTTCATTTGTGCTTCTGTAAAATCATCTTCTGGGACAACATTTCCATCATAATTTCCACCTACAGCTAAGTTTAACAAAATGTAAAACTCTTGGTCAAAAGGAGCAGGATAAGTATATTCCATTTGCTCAACTGTATCTAATGCATACCAGTTATTTTCTGTGTGATATAAATTTCCATCTACATACCAACGGATTTCACCTGGTTCCCACTCAATTGCATATTCATGCATAGTTGTAAAGTCTTCGCCATTTTCAAAGTGATAGCTTCCACCTGAATATACATTATCTGGCCAAGTTCCTCCATAGTGAATTGTTCCGTCAATTTCATATGGGTTGCTTCCACGAGCTTCCATAATATCAATCTCTCCACCTGATGCCCAAGTTCCATAAGGGCTATCTACTGGTAAGAGCCAAAACGCTGGCCACATTCCTTGACCTGCTGGAAGAGAAATCGCTGCTTCAATTCGCCCATACTTTTGCATATATGTAGGCTGTGTCCACAACCTAGCAGATGTATAATCTCTATCACCTGCCTGTTCACGTTTTGCTGTAATTACTAGTTTTCCATCTTCAATTGTAGCATTTTCTTCCTTATAATATTGTTGCTCATTATTACCCCAATATGCTGGTCCTCCATCTGCCGAAGTTCCATATTGGAAGGCCCATTTTGTTGTGTCAACTTCAGTTCCATCAAATTCATCAGACCAAACTAAATTCCAATTTGCATAGTAATCATCATCATTTTCATTGTCATTGTCATCTTCTTCTTCTTCGTCGTCGTCATCTTCTTCTTCTTCTTCGTCGTCATCATCATCTTCTTCTACTTCGTCGTCATCATCTTCTTCTTCTACTTCGTCTTCTTCTTCATCATCTTCTTCAGCATCTTCATCTTCTTCAGCATCTTCATCTTCTTCTACTTCATCATCATTTTCCTCTTCTACTTCGTCATCATTCTCTTCTTCTACTTCGTCGTCATTCTCTTCTTCTACTTCGTCGTCATTTTCTTCTTCTACTTCGTCGTCATTTTCTTCTTCTACTTCGTCGTCATTTTCTTCTTCTACTTCGTCGTCATTCTCTTCTTCTACTTCGTCGTCATTTTCTTCTTCTACTTCGTCGTCATCTTCTTCTTCTACTTCGTCGTCATTCTCTTCTTCTACTTCGTCGTCATTCTCTTCTTCTACAGCTGGAGGAATTGGAACAAAAATATGGTCATCATCTTCAACTGTAGAACTACTATTTGAGCTGCTTCCCGATGAGCCACTACCCGAAGTTGTTGCTATATTTGTAATCTCATCTGTAATACTTAGGTCTATAATTTCAACTTCAATATTATCTACAGTTTCAAAGCTACAGTTTGTTACATAAATATTAGCTCCACCTCGTACAAATAGAGTTCCTAATACTTGCACATTTTCTAAATAAATATCACCATCTGCCACTCCTTGAGCAATATATAAATTCCCTGTAATTGTAGTATCTTTAAGAGTTACCTCAGATGAATTAATAATGATTGCTTGATTTACTTCACCTTTTGAATATTCTCCAGATTTAGTTATAATTTCATCTGTCATTCTATCTATAATTAATACAAACTCACCACGTGTTACACTTGCTTCTGGAGAAATTGTCCCATCTGGAAACCCTTCGATATATCCGTTAGAAACAAACATCTCTACAGCATCTTTTGCCCATTTTGAAATGTTATCTTCATCACTAAATATGTGTTTTTCATCTCCAAAAGTAGTGATATTATATGCATTAGCTAATGCAAAAATAGTTTCTTCACGAGTTGCCTCTTGGCTTGGTCTAAATTCGCCATTATAATCATTCATCAACCCTTGTGACATAACAGCTTTAATTGCATCATCGTACCATGCCCCAGTTGATACATCTGAATAATTAATTTCATTATCTATATTTTCAAATCCAAAAATTCTCTGGATAAACGTTGCCAATTCTGCACGTGTAATACTTTGACTAGGCTTAAAAGTCCCATCTTCATAACCCAAAATTACACCCATCTCAGATATTTGTTCAATGCTAGTTTGCGCCCAATGCCCCTTAATATCTGTAAATTCAGTAGGTTGAGCCATTACCCCAACTGTTGGCATAGTCATTGATAGTGCCAAAACTAAGCCTATATGTTTTCTCATTCTCTTACTCATGTATTGCCCCTCCTTAAAACTTAGAATAAAATTTGCTCTTTAGAAAATAATTTACTTGTAATCAAATGATATCTTATTTTAAATTCTTTGTAAGTAGCTTATTTTTTATTTTAGGTATCAAAATTTTACTGAATTTTCAAGCTTTGTAGGATATCACCAATATATAAAATAAATTTTTGTTAGCAATTAATAGTACTATCATCAAAAAATATATTTGTGTCGATATAATATTAAAGCTCCAGATTTTTTATCTGGAGCTTTTTTTGTGACATAGACAAAAAAGTTAGATCATCACGATTTTTGAATTTCAACTTTTCAAGTTATCCCTTTTCTTTGCACAAAAAAACTTGCACCTAAGTACAAGTCTTCTTTATTATATTGCTATCTTTGCCCAATTTCCACTTGCAAATCTTGTATATGTGAAAAATGAACGGATTATCTGGTCAAAAAACATCGCAAGCCATGCCCCTACCAATCCAAATCCTAACATGTGACAAAGCACCCAAGTTACTATTGGTCTAATTAAGAAAACCGTTATAAATGAAAGCTTTGCCGTAAACTTTGTATCTCCTGCTCCTCGTAATGAACCAGACAAAACAATCTGAGAAATTTGGAGTGGGGTCACTATTGCCAAAATCATCGTAATTGGCACGCTTAACATAATAACTTCTATATCCGTTGAGTATAGACCTACCAAAGTTTGACCTTGAGTTAAAAATACTATAGAAAAAATACACGCTATAACTCCACCTATTCTTTGTGAAACTTTGCCATAAATCATAGCCAAATCTGAACGCAATGCCCCAAGGCTTCTTCCTATTAATGAAGAACTTGCAATACCAATTCCTTCTCCTATACTAAATGTAATATTTATTAGGCTCATACAAATTTGATGTGTGGCAAAAGCAACTGTCCCAAGCTCTGCAACAAATTTTGTGCATAATAAAAACCCTGCTCTAAAACAAATCTGTTCGGCAAAGGCATTGCTTCCTACTTTTGCAAGGATAGATATATTTTCTTTTTTCATAGTCCACTTATCTTTTAGCGAAAGTTTCAAAATTCCATTTGGATTACGAAGTGAATATATAGCAATCATGCATGATACAAATTGCCCCATAATTGTAGCCATTGCTGCTCCTGTAATCCCTAAGGCTGGCGCACCAAATCTTCCTTCTATAAATATAAAGTTTAATGTAAGATTTATTAGGTTTGCTGGGACGTTTGTATATAATGAAATTTTGGTATTCCCAGCTCCTCTTTGTGCGGCAGTAATCGTTAAACTTACAGCATTAAAGCCAACCCCTAACAAAATAATTCTAAAATATGTAACAGAAAGTGGTAATGTATCGGGTTCTGCTCCCATAAAATTCATAATGGCGGGTGCAGAATATCTACCTACAAACCCAATTACAATTGATAAACATATGGCTAATAATATAGCCTGCTTCAAAATTATGTTCGCCGTTTCATAATCTTTCTCACCACATCTCCTTGCCACAAGTGCCGTAACTGCTGTATTTAACGAAAATATTATAGCGAGTAAAATAAATGTTGGCTGATATGTAATTCCAATTGCTGCTATTGCACTATGTCCCAGACCCCCAATCATCATCGTATCCATAGAACTCATAAGACTAACTAACATTCTTTCCATAACTGATGGGGTGGCTAATGAAATTGTGGTGTCGTACAATTCTTTTGAGGCTGGAATATCTCCAAGAACTTGCTCCTCTTTTAGCATATGATTGCAAGAAAAATAATTTGATAAAGTAAATTGCATATAAATTCATCTCCAAACGTTTTTATATTAAGTACATATTCTATTTTAACATACAATTAACAAACTATAAAGCTATAAGGAACATTTTATCTACAAAATTAAACAATATTCGTTCAAACTAATTTTATATCCTCTTCATATTTGACGCATAATTTGTTGTTTGGTATAATAATTTCGGTGGGTTATAAATAACTTAAATTTAGATTGTAGACTAAAGTGTTCTTTTGATAATAATAATAATTGTTTACCAAAACTATGTTACACAATCTAAACTTTAGTAGTCTGAAAAAATATGTATATAATTTTACGAAATTACAAAAAATTAATTAATAGAGGAAAGGAGATTTACCCTAATGAAATTAACAAAATTTTTAGCTTGTGTTGCCCTAATTTCAACGCCAGTAAATATTTTTGCGAGCAATGTCCGTGGTCCTCGTGAAAATAATGTTATCGAAAGCCCGATAGAAGAAGATATCTCTGATGATATTGAATTTGAAGATGACGTTGTAATTCCTGATACGTATAGTAATTTGGATAATACTCCTGCAATGCCAAACGTTATGCCTGAAGTTGACAGTTCTCCAAGCGTTGAGGCGTATAGTGATAATATTGTTATGCCTGAAATTGACAATACCCCTTCTATGCCAAACGTTATGCCTGAGGTTGATAATACCCCTTCTATGCCAAACGTTATGCCTGAAGCTGATAATACTCCTTCTGTGCCAAATGTTATGCCTGAAGCTGATAATACTCCTTCTGTGCCAAACGTTATGCCTGAAGCCGATAATACCCCTTCTGTACCAGAGGCTGAACCAGAAGTTGATACGCCTAATACTAGACCAGAAAATAATAACTCTACACCTAATACTAGACATGAGGTTGAACCAGAAGTTGAAGTTACACCGTCTATCCCTACTACTCCAAGCGTAAATACGAATGGATTTTCTATTCCAGATAGCGGGATTTCTTCTATGCCTGAAAATCCTCCTGAAATAACACCAAACGTTATGCCTGAAGTTGAACCAAATGTTCCAGATAACAATGTTCCAAATATGCCAGAAATACCAAATACTCCAACTGTACCTGAAGTTGATGAAAACGTTGGAAATAATCCAAATGTTTCTATTCCAAATGAGGGTGGAGGCTTGTTAACACCAAACATGGATCCAAACGATTATGACGGATTAATGACACCAGATTTAAATCCAAATATCGCTCCTCCTGTGCAACAAGCAACTAAGCCTCAGCAACCAGAAATACCAAAAAATCTTGGTGTAGAACTTTTGACTTCTGAAATTGCTGAAGCGTATCTTGATGAGCTTGGAAAATATAATAATAGTTCTAATGCTTTTGAAGTACCTATAATTAGAGAAAGCGACATTAGTCCAGAAGATATTTATTTTAACGACTGGAATAGTTTCCAAGTATCATTTTTGCAAGAAACAGAAGGTTTAGTACAAGGAGCTTTTGCCGATTTAAATGGTGATGGAATTCCTGAGATGATTACTATTAGCAAATCAAAAGTAAATAACCCAAGTTCTCTTGGCTGGATTGAAGAAGGTGATGACTGGTCAAATACTTTTGGAACTGATACAATTTTGCGTGATTTAGAATTTAATATTTACACATATTACACAGATAGAGAACGTGTACAAAATATTTATTCTGAAGATACCAAAAAAATTAGTGGTGACCCAAGCCGAGTAGATTTAGTTTCTATATCTGTAGCAGGTTTAGACGGTGAATATGTTATCGTTGAAGAATACTCAACTTATATGAATATTAAACAATTTGATGGTGATAAAGTTGTAGATATCGA
>LNZR01000019.1 GCA_002007365.1 Epulopiscium sp. Nele67-Bin005
ATGGTAACTACTATACTGAAATCGAAATTTCAGATGTGGAAAAGGCATTAAACGCAGGTCATATTATTCAAATTACAACTAGCCACATTAGTGATGGTCAGATTATTGATAGTACTGTAGCAACAAGCACTCCTAAAGAATTTGTAAATTCTTCAATGACATTTGTTGGTGCAAACATGGAATTAACAATCGCACTTGATACAGATGATATCGAATTAATTACAGTTACTAGAAGCACTGGATTAACTGAAGGATACGAAGTAAGATATTCAATTGTAGACGAAGAAGTAAAATATTCAATTGGAACCGAAACTGAGAATACTTTTGGTGTAGACTCTTCAGGTTGGGAAACAATTGACAACAATGACTTCACTAAAAATACAGATGGAACATTTACAACTAAGCTTAACTTAAAAGATGAATTAGAAGAAGATATGTTTGTTGCTGTTCAAATTATCAACCTAAGCAACCCTATGGATCGTCCAACTACAATTTACTCTGGAGCAATTCTTACAGCACCAACTATCGAAAGTGTAGAAGTTGCAGGGCATGATACTGATGAAGAAGATGCTACTACAATCGATGTTGCAGAAATTACAGTATTAACTGGTGCTGATGATGGATTTGATGGTTATGGATTAGTTTGGCAATTAGTAGATGCTAATGGTACTCCATATACTGATAAATCTGGAGATGTAGCTATTGATGAAGATGACGATACAGTGGCAAAAGCTACAACTGATATTACAAAAACTGAATTAAACGATGGTGATAGATTTGTAATTACAGTTACAGCAGCAGGAGAGGACGCAGAAAAAGCTCCAGTTATCGAAGTTGATTATGATGATGAAGATGATGAAGATACTTTTGATGCAAACAAATCTAAAGCAGTAACTACAATTGCAACACCAACATTTGCTGATGATAATGATGATGGAGTTCATGTAACGATTGAAGGTATCACTGAAGATGATTTAGAGGCTCACGACCTTAACTATTCAGCAGTAACTCTTTCTAGCGCTATGACAATGGGTATTATGGATTTAGAGTGGAAAGATATTGATAGTGATGATGATGGAATTACAGCACACATTTCACAAGCTCACTTACGTTCATTAGGATTAACTTCAGCTCATGATGGAGTTAAAGTTACAGCAGAAAACATTGCAGATTTCTTAGTATTAGGAAGTGACGCAGAGTATGGATTTAGCATTGAAGCAACTAACACTGGAAATATTGAAGTAGCAACAGCTGAAAACGCTGATGAAAAATCAGTAGCAGTAACTCTTTCTGAAGTTATGATTGCAGATGAAAATGGTGAGTTTGACTGGAATACAGCTTACACATTATACTGGGCTAAAGAAGATGTAACAGAAGAAGAAGCAGAAGAAGAAGGCACACTTGACGCACGTGAAACAACTAGTGCAACAAGAAATAAAGTTATAATTACAGATGATATGTTAGTAGATGTTGTTGATGCTACAACTGAAGCAGTAATCGATGAAGATATTACAGTAATCATTCCAGTATCTACATTCAACTTAGGTGTAAATGATGAAGAAGACGGAAAAGCAATCGTATTCTACCTTGACCACGCAAGTGAAGCAGTTGCAGAAACTCGTAGTGCAGAATTTGCTTTAAGCCAAGCACCAACACCAACTTTCACAGGAGCAAGAACAGGCGATGATAGTGCGACACTTGATATTGTACTAGATAAGGCTGATAGCGAGGCAGAAACTGTTACAGTATCTTACAGCACAACAACAGATGGTGTTACTGATTTCGACGATACATTAGACAATATCGAGCTTAATGATAGTGCGCTTAAAGAGATTGCATTACCAGCTTCATTATCAGCAGGTGACGTTATTTCTGTAGAAGTAGTAAGTCCAGTGTGGTATGAGGTTGATGTAAATACTTCTCAAACAATTTTATTAGCACCAGCTGCAGAATTAAGCTTTGATGAGACTGGTAAGGAATTACAAATTCTGATTGCAACGTTAGATATTGATAATAACCCAGCAGAAAATTTTGAGGACTTATACACTGTAAAGGCTGAAAACAAAGGCGAATTTCAAACTTTCGCTGTTGGAGAAAATGTAGTAGACGGATTTAAATATATCTCTTCATTAGGTAAGTTTGTAGGAACAATTGCTTTATCAGACTTAAATGTTGACAACACAGATGATAATGGGGCGCTTGATGGAGGTCAAACTTTAAACGTTCACGTAAGAGCAAATACTGAGAACGAGAACGCTTGGTTTATCTTAAAAAATACAAGCACAATGGATACTCAAGAAGCAGTAACAGTAACTCAACTATTTGATGCAGATGGATTAACAGCAACTTTCAATAGTTCAACATTTACAGATTACAAGTTAGAGTTATTTGTTAGAACAGATGGAGCAGATGACAAGTCTATCCAAGAAATTACAAGTGCTGATGTAACTATTTCTGAAGGATATGCAACATTCAAGGCAGACTTTGAAACTTTAGAATTAGCAACTGGTGACTTAGTTGTAATTAAAGCTACTCCAATTGACCCAACAAATGGATTTGTATCTAGTGAAGCAATAAGTGAGCCAGCTATAGTATTAGGTGATATCGTTGGAGCAATGAATACAGATGGAGAAGTTTCTTATACTCCAGAAGCAGAAGAGGCGGTTACAAGTGAATTTGACTTCACATGGGTAGTTGGAACTAATGATGGAAAAGTTGGAACTGATAAGGTTGATATAACTACACTTTCAGCAGGAAATGAAATTGTAATTACTGCAGAAAGAAATACAGCCGCTAACACTACTCCAATCGTTGGAGCAACAGACACATTAACAATTACTTTAGCACCAGAGGCAGTAATCACATTTGATGCTGACACTATGCATGTAGAAATCTTTGATGAAGAGAAAACTTATGCTAATGATGAAGATGAGTTTGCACTTACAGTTGTTTGGAGAAATAACTTAGAGTCTGCATTATATTCAATTCCAAACGCAGTTGACGACTTTACGTATGATGATGAGACTACTTCTTGGAACGGAAGCACTGAAGTACCAGAAGCTACTGCAAAAGATACTATTTCAGTATCAGTATCTAGCCTAACTGATGGAACAATTTTAACTAATGATTATTCAGGGAAATCTGATGCAACATTAACATTAAATACACCGTCAATGTCATTTGACACTAATGCGTTAACATTAACTTACAATGGTGTTACAGATGCTTCAGTATTCGACCTTATAAACATTAACTGGGCAATCGATGATGCTGATGCAACTGCACTTGATGAGTTTACTCCAGTAGCAACAGAAGTTACTAACCAGTATACAGTAACTATCCCAATGACTACGTTTGATGACTTAGAAGGTGGTGATACAATTACTATTTCAAGTACAGTAAAAGCAGAATTTGCAACACAAATTATTAACTTACCAGAGGCAATAACTTCAGACGAAACAAAAGTATTACCAGATCTTACTGCTGTTGGAGTTCTTAAAACTAGAGCTGATGCTGACAATGAGGACTATACAATTGAAAACATTGCACTTACAGCAGAACTTAGTGTTGCTACAGAAGGTGTAATTATTAAGTGGTTACAAGGAAATAACACTGATACTGTTACTACAAATGATACTGATATTACTATCACAAAAGAGTTAGACTTTGAATTAGTAGTTGGAGAGTTAACAGGTGAAATTGTTGGATTTACATCTGCAACTGCAACTACGCCAGTTATTACTACTGGAAAGACTGAAATTACAGTTGATGTTACACAAATTGATGCCCCAACAGGAGTAAATACATCATTTGTTAATGATACAACTTATGTTAATGCAACAATCCCACTGGCATACCAAGACGATGACTATGTAATTACAGTACAAACAGCTGATGGAACTATTGTAGGAGATCCACTTGAAAAGGAACTTAATAGCCTCTATTCAACTAAGCTTGATTTAGAAGGTATAAGCTCATCACAGATGACAGATGGATTGTTTGTAGTGATTTCATCAGTAACTGATGGAACAAAGCTTGACGGAAAAACAGAAGTTGAATTAGCATTTGCTGTATCTCCAGAGTCAATTAAATTCTCAGGAACAGATATGACAGTTGGATTTAAAAGCTCTGATGATTTAAGCAACTACAATGTAACGTACACAATTTCAACTGTTAATGGTGAGGAAAAAACAGCAGTTGTTGATGGTGACACTATTACAATTGATGAAACAAACGAAGGTACAGTAAGCGTTAAGGAAATTGCAAACTATAGTGATATATTAGAAATCACTGTATCACACAAAACAGATAATAGTATTATTCCAGTTACTATTGAGTATACAAACTTTGGTACAACAGGTTCAATTAGTACATTACGTTACTCATCAGCAGATGCAGCATTAATTGCAACACCAACATATGCTGGAGCTTTACAAAGTTTTTATGAAGTAACAGTGGTAGTCCCTGTAAATGGTGAAGATGTTACCAAAACATTAAAAGTAAGTGCTGATTTATCAGATGCAAGATTAGAAATTTCAAATGCTGATTTAAGTTGGTTAAAACCACTTTCAGAAGCAGGTTCAGATGTAGATGTAACTCTTCAATTATCATCAACAGCAGAGAACGATTTCTATCTAAGACCAAACACTTCAAATATTCCAGTTACTGGTGATGAAATCCCAGATGCTCAACCATTATACTATACTGACCGTGGAACAATGTTAATCTTTAGCAAACCAGACGGTGTAGTTGCTTATCAGTATTCATTAGATGAAAACTTTGACAATTATGCTGAGCAAACAAGTACAGTATTAAGATTTACAAGTTTATTTAATAATGATGACTTAGGTGATACTGATGTTAGAATTGGTAATTACATCTATGTTAGAGCAATTGATGCAGAAGGAAATACAGTGGAGTCAGTTGATATTGAGATTTTAGCAACACACATTGATGCAACACTTATAACGCCAGGAGTAACATTAAATAATAACGTTATATCATTAACTTCATCAGCATCAACATTTGTATATTCATTTGATGATATTAATTACAAAGTGTTGGAAGTAACAGATAACAATGAGTTTGACACACTTTATATCACTCAAGACTATAGAACAGATGGTCTAAATGCAAGAACTAATACTCTTTATATAGCAGCACAATCAGAAGTAGAAAATCAAACTGTTATCGGAGAAGCTGTGGCAATACCATTAGACGCAGAATTATATAACGTTCAAAAACCAGATATTACAGTAGATCCATTAGACCCATCATTTGTTCGTCTTGGAAGTAACACACAACAATTATCAGGTGTAACTGAGGTATGGTTTGCGTACCAATTTGGGCATGATGGTGAATGGCTCACAATCCAAAAAGATGAAGATGATTATGCAAGATTTTCACTAGAAGAATTTGCTGATATGGGATATTCCTTAGAAGATTTAATTGTATTCACTATTGCAGTTGAAGCAGGAGAAACACTAGTAATAGATTCAAAAGGTGAAGTAACAAGTAATTGTGTAGGGTATTCAGGAAAATCTACGTATATTGAAGCAACATCAGCTAGTACTCGTGCAGCATTCCAAAGCATTATGATTGACTTCTTCATGATTGAGCCAGAAATGGAAGCTACTCCAGAAGTTGAAACTGAAGTTGAAACACCAGAAGTAGAGACTGAAGTTGAAGCTACTCCAGAAGTAGAGACTGAAGTTGAAGTTGATACTCCAGAAGTAGAAACTGAAGTTGAAGTCGAAACTCCAGAAGTAGAAACTGAAGTTGAAGTTGAAACTCCAGAAGTAGAAACTGAAGTTGAAGCTACTCCAGAAGTAGAAACTGAAGTTGAAGTTGAAACTCCAGAAGTAGAAACTGAAGTTGAAGTTGAAACTCCAGAAGTAGAAACTGAAGTTGAAGTTGAAACTCCAGAAGTAGAGACTGAAGTTGAAGCTACTCCAGAAGTAGAAACTGAAGTTGAAACTCCAGAAGTAGAGACTGAAGTTGAAACTACTCCAGAAGTTAAAGAAGAAACTCCTGTTGTAGAGACTACTCCAGAAGTTAAAGAAGAAGCTCCTGTTGTAGAAGCTCCAGCACCAGTTGAAGCACCTACAGTTGAAGTTGAAACTAGTACAGACGCTGAATAATTCAGCTGAATAATTAAATAAAACAAATTAGCTAAGGTTAACCCCTTGGCTTTTTTGTTGTACAAAAATGAGGTTGTTGACAATTTAAAAAGGTTAATATATCGTTTAATAACAGGAGGGGTTTTTATATATTTGACACAAAACACGAATACCAAATACTATTGTTAGAAGTTGCTTATTCTGGTTGCAAAATTAGTAATTAGCATAATATAATTAGTGGGAATACTAGATTTTAGAAAGGAAGATGATAATATGAAAAAGCCAAAGATATGTATAATTTTTACAGGTGGAACAATTTCTATGACAGTTGATAAAAATATTGGTGCTGCAATACCCAGTTTATCAGGAGAAGAAATTTTATCAAAAGTATCAAATATAGATAAGATTGCAGATATCGAAGTTTATAATTTTAGTGAAATCCCAAGTCCACATATGACGATTGATAAACTATTAGAGCTTAGAGAAATTATTATGAAAAAGCTCACTGGAGATGAATTTGATGGTTTGGTTGTGACACATGGAACTGATAGTCTGGAAGAAACAGCTTACTTTTTGGATTTGACAGTCAAGCATTGGAAACCGATTGTTGTTGTTGGTGCTATGAGAAATAGTTCAGAACTTGGTTATGATGGTGCTAGCAATTTGGCAAGTGGAGTTTGTACAGCAACTTCAAAACACGCAATTGACAAAGGTGTTTTGGTAGTTTTAAATAATGAAGTAAATTTGGCAAGCGAAGTTACAAAGACAAATACCCTTTCATTAAATACGTTTCGTTCGCCATATGGGCCAATTGGGATTGTGGATACAAATGAGTTAATTTTATATAGAAATAGTTCTTCTCCACAGTTTATTTATACAGATGATGTTGAAAGAAATGTAGAGCTTATTAAAACTGTAATTGATATGGACGATAAGCTTTTGAGATTTGCAGTTGACACAGGTACAAAGGGAATTGTTATTGAGGCTATGGGTCGTGGAAATTTGCCACTAAAAATATTTGAAGGGGTTAAATATGCGCTTAGTAAAGGCGTGATTATTGTTATCGTTTCACGTTGTGGAGCAGGGCGAGTTTTTGAATCTTATGGCTATGAAGGTAGTGGTAAAGAGCTGGTTGAACTTGGTGCTATAATGGGTGGAGAGATGCAAGGCGTTAAGGCACGTATAAAACTTATGGTTGCTTTGGGTGCTGGATTTAACCAAGAAGAAATTAAGGAGTTATTTTAATAAATGAATAAATATAATACACAAATTCCCGAAGAAGCAAAAATGATTATTAATGAGCTTGAACAACATGGGTTTGAGGCATTTATAGTTGGTGGTTGTGTTCGGGATATGATAATGGAGAGAGTGCCTAACGATTGGGATATAACGACTTCTGCCAAGCCAGAGGACGTTAAACGAATTTTTAAGCGTACTTATGATACAGGTATTGAGCATGGAACTATTACTGTAATTTTGAACGTTGAACATTATGAGGTTACGACATACCGAATTGAGGAGGAATACAAAGATTTTCGTCGACCAAACGGTGTAAGTTTTGTGACGGATATAAATTTGGACTTATCGAGAAGAGATTTTACGATGAATGCCATTGCATATCACCCAATGAGAGGTTTTGTTGATCCTTTTTGTGGGGTTGTGGATATCCAAAATCAAACGATTAGAACAGTTGGAATTGCTTGTGATAGGTTGACAGAAGATGCACTTCGTATTTTGAGAGGGGTGCGTTTTTCTGCTCAACTAAATTTTGAAATTGAGGGCCAAACTAAAGCTGGTATTTTGGAATGTAGGCATTTGCTTGAGCATATTAGTACTGAGCGTATTCGAGATGAGTTTACCAAAATTTGCATATCAAATAATGTTAACCATCTGTATATGTTGTATGAGATGGATTTACTAGTATATATAATTAAAGAAGTTGTACAACTTTTTGATAACAAAACTATTGATATTCCTATAAAAATAATGTCACTTGTAAAACCTGAACATACTTTGAGGTATGTAGCCTTGTTATATAGATTGGGGGACAAGACTTCTGTTAATATTATGAAGCGTATGAAGTGGGATAATCGTACTATAAAAGAAGTGGGTCTTATAATTAAGTATAAAAATATTGACATAGATAATATTTTTATCAAACAAATGTTACGTGAAATGGGAGAAGATGTGTTTGAGATGTGGCTTCATTTTATGGAAATCAAAATACAAATTGTAGATGCAAATCAGCTTTCTAAAATTGACTTTATTCGCCAAACCAGAAATTCTATTTTGGAAAATGGTGAGTGCTATGACCTCAAAAATTTGGCTTTAACAGGTAAAGATTTAATTGGGTTTGGTGTTCCTATTGGCAAAGAAATTGGTGAAACTTTGGAGAGGCTTTTATTATTTGTGATGGAAAACCCAGATTGTAACACTAAGGAAAGATTAATAAATAAGATTTAATTGGTAGTTTTGGAGAGAGTGAGACTTTATCTTCAAAAAATAGGACAGATTAGTTATATCTTCACGATTTTTGAATTTAAGATTTTCTGGGGTGGGATTTGGAAAGCAAAATTCAAATATTATATCATATAAAAATATTACCCCAAAGCTAAAAATTGCCTTGGGGTTTTTGGTTGATTATTTACCTTCAAATGATTGGATTAGAGTTACCATTTCGATTGCACCCATAGCTGCCTCAAACCCTTTGTTTCCAGCTTTGCTTCCTGCTCTTTCGATAGCTTGCTCAATGTTTTCTGTAGTAATTACGCCAAACATTACAGGAATATCGCTATTTAATGAAACGCTTGCTACTCCTTTTGCTACTTCATTACATACATAATCATAGTGAGTTGTGCTTCCACGGATAACTGCTCCTAAAGCAATAACAGCATCATACTTTCCACTTTTTGCCATCTTTGAGGCAATTAGAGGGATTTCATACGCTCCAGGAACCCATGCAACTTCAATATTATCTTCTGGAACATCATGTCTAACTAACGCATCAACTGCTCCTCCTAACAATTTTGAAGTGATAAATTCGTTAAATCTAGCAACAACAATCCCAACTTTCATATCTGTAGCAATAAGCTTTCCTTCATAAACTTTCATATTAACTCTCCTTTAAATTTAGACTATATTATATATTAAGAATGTGACCCATCTTATCTTTTTTAGTTTGCAAATAACCTCTATCATGCTCATGTGCAGTAATTTCAATAGGTACACGTTCTGTAATCTCAATTCCAAAATCCTCTAATTGGTACACTTTATCTGGGTTATTCGTCATTAGGTTCAACGTTTTTACTCCCAAATCCTTCAAAATTTGGGCCCCAATATAATATTCACGCATATCTTCGCCAAACCCTAGTGCAAGATTAGCCTCAACTGTATCCATTCCTTGGCTTTGCAACTCATATGCACGAAGTTTATTTAAAAGGCCAATTCCTCTACCCTCTTGACGCATATAAAGTAAAATTCCACGACCTTCTTTTTCAATCATATCCATAGCTGTTGCCAATTGGTCACCACAATCACAACGTGCCGAATGAAAAACATCACCTGTCAAACACTCCGAATGTACTCTACACAACACGTTTTCGCCATCTCCAATTTCACCTTTTACGATAGCTACATGATGTTCACCGTTCAAAATATTTTTGTAACCATACGTTCTAAAATGCCCAAAACCACTTGGCAATTCTGGTGATGCTACACATTCAACCAACTTATCAACACGTTTTCTGTATTCTTGCAAATCTTTTATTGTAATAAATTTTAAATCCCACTTTTTCGCAAGCTCAAGAAGTTCTGGAGTACGCATCATATTTCCATCATCAGCCATAATTTCACAACAAATTCCACATTCCTTAAGCCCTGCAAGCTTCATCAAATCTACTGTAGCTTCTGTATGCCCATTTCTTTCTAATACACCATTTTTTTTGGCCACCAGTGGAAACATATGCCCGGGTCTTCTAAAATCTTCTGGCTTTGCATCTTCTTGAGTAGCTTTGATTGCTGTTGTGCTTCTCTCAAACGCTGAAATTCCAGTAGTTGTATCCACATGGTCAATCGAAATTGTAAATGCTGTTGTGTGAAAATCGGTGTTGTTTGCACTCATCGGTGGCAACTCCAACTTATCACAAATTTCCTGACTGATTGGCATACAGATTAGTCCTTTTGCGTGTGTGGCCATAAAATTCATATTTTCAGGCGTTGCAAACTCTCCAGCACAAATAAAATCGCCTTCATTTTCTCTATCTTCATCATCAGTTACAATAATAATTTTGCCTTGGCGTAATGCCTCCAAAGCTTCTGGTACAGTGTTAAACATTATACTAACCTCCTAAAATCCATGTTTGGCTAAAAATTCTGTTGTAATATTGCTTTCTTTATTAAGTAACTTCTCAACATATTTGCCAACGATATCATTTTCCAAATTTACAACAGCACCTATCGACTTTTTAGAAAGCGTAGTATTACTGGCAGTATGTGGAATAATCGAAACAGAAAAATTATCTCTCTCTACTTTTGCAACGGTCAGACTTATTCCATCAATAGTAATTGAACCTTTTTCTATAATGTATTTCATAATGTGTTGTGGGGCTTTAATTTTGTACCAAATTGCAATATCATCTTTTATAATTGATAAAACAGACCCAACTCCATCAATATGACCAGTAACCATATGTCCTCCAAACCTACCATTAGCAGGCATTGCACGCTCTAAGTTAACCCCACTTCCACTAACCAATTGACCTAAAGAAGTTTTACTTAGAGTTTCATTCATGATATCAGCACAAAATTGATTATTAGTAAAATTTGTTACTGTTAAACAAACTCCATTTGTAGCAATGCTATCACCAACTTTTACATCATCAAAAATTTTGCTTGCTGAAATAGTTAAAGTGGCTGATTTTGCTCCTTTGCGAACACTTTTTACTGTGCCAACTTCTTCTATTATCCCTGTAAACATCTATTGTTTCACCTCGTATTCTATCATGATATTATCTTCATCAAACGTTAAAAGCTTTACAAATTCAAGCTCTACAGCATCTGATACTTTTGCAAATCCAGTGCCTCCAACAGGAGTTTTTGCATCTACTCCACCCAAAATCTTAGGCGCAATATAAGCTTGAACACACTGTACAATCCCAGCATTTATAGCCGAAAAATTAAGAGTGCTTCCACCTTCTAAAAAAATTCCATCTATACCCATTTTTCCAAGCTTCTTCATTAGTTCAACTAAATCTAAATGCTCATCTACTTTTTGCACAATTACCACCTCACATTTTTGGTTAATAAGAGGTTCAAGTAATACTTTATCTGTACAACTTGTTGCAATAATAGTACGAATTTCATTAGCAGTTTGTACTAATTGGCTATCAAGTGGAATTCTTAAATTTGTATCACACACAATTCTAATAGGATTTCTTGTATCGGTTTTGCCTTCAATCCTGCAAGTTAAACTTGGATTGTCAGCTAAAACTGTACCTATCCCAACCATAATTGCACTATATTTATTTCTATCAAAATGCACATTTTCTCTTGCATTTGCTGATGTAATCCACTTTGAGTGTCCTGTATATGTGGCAATTTTTCCATCAAGAGTCATTGCAGTTTTTAGAATTACGTATGGAGTTTTATTTTTTTGATGGTGAAAAAATACTCTATTTATCTCATAGCATTCTTTTTCACATACTCCAACTACCACTTCAACGCCAGCATCTTCAAGGGTTTTTATGCCTTTACCTTGCATAAGTGGATTAGCATCTAAAATACCAACCACCACTTTTTTTATACCAGCCTCTATAATTGCATCGGTGCAAGGTGGAGTTTTTCCATGATGGCAACAAGGTTCAAGAGTAACGTACATTGTAGTATTTTGGAGGTCTTGAGTACAATTTTTTATGGCATTTCTCTCAGCATGAAGCCCACCGTAAATTTCGTGGTAACCTTTGCTGATAATATTTCCTTTTTCATCTATGATAACTGCTCCTACTAAAGGATTTGGATTAACTTTTCCAACCCCAAGTTTTGCAAGCTCAAGTGCCTCTTTCATCATTGTTTCATCAAAATTGTAACTTGGCATAGCACTCTCCTTTCTAAAATTTACATAGCAAAAAAGCCCCGAACTTTTACATTCAGAGCTTTAATAAACACCTTTGAAAATGCTACGCCCAACAATTTCAAAAACGGGAAATAACAAAACAAATAGTTTATTATCTTCTTCTATCCAGACTATAACTGTCGGCCTTGGAATTTCACCAAATCATGCAAAAAGCTCGTGGGCTATACCACCGATAGGGAATTTCACCCTGCCCTGAAGATAATATATTCTTTTGGTTAATTTACCATAAGTTAACTCAGTTGTCAACCTAGATGATAAACTTTATTAGTACCAAATTAATTAGCTTCTAAAATAAAACTTTATTTCCCAAATTTTTACTATTATTCATATTATTAAGTTGGACGCTCCATTCCTAAATCATCATACATATTTCCTATATCTTCAAATTTTTCTTCTTCCATAACTGGCTCTGGTTCTAACTGAAGTTTATCCATATTTTCCTCAGAAATATGTTTTCTAGTTTTCATATCAATTGTTGCATGAGGAGTATTGGCTAAGGCTATTTTTTCTTCCTTACGAATGATGAAATTTGTAGCAATTCCACAGCCCATCAAAATCCAAAATATTGGAGCAACTGAAACTACAGAGTCATTAAATAATCCTGCTCCTAAATATCCAACTACTGCAACTAAACACGCAATTCCCATAGTATTTCTAGTATCGTATATTTCTTTTCCAAAATATAATTTTAGACTATCAACAATATATGTTACTACTATCCCCAAAAATGCTACCAAAGCAATTCCACTTTGGTTAATTGCAATTTGTAAATATAAATTATGAGGCTTATCCACAACAATAGAGGTAGTTCCATACGCATACCACTTTGCAAGCTGGTCATTTTGTGGAAACTCAATTGCATAAGTATCAGGCCCATTTCCTACAAAAATCGTATCCATTGCCATAGGTAAACTTCTTGACCAAATGTATCCACGGGCAGAACCTAATTGCTCTTTTCCAACAAATCCAATTGATGGGGCTTCTTCTATTAACATCGGTGCAAGCGTTCTACCATCTACAGTGTATGGCCCAGTTACCGAATTAATTCTTACTCCAAAATGACCAATTCTATCCACTTTCACCAAAATATCACCTTTAATATTTTGATATGCTAAACGAAGTTGCTCCTCATTTGGCTGCCCACTCACGATTGCATCAATATCCACTGGAATATAATCAAAAGATAATCTCTCAAATCTTGCATCAGTTATCGTATATTCATTTCCATTAAGGTTTGATGCTACAGCATTTCCATTTTCATCTTTAAATGCAAACTTATCGTCCATTGGATTTATATGCAAAGTTCCTTGTTGAACTTCGATAATTAATTCATCACCATACGTATAAATTGCACGCACTGGAATGTGATCTTTATAATCAAAATCGTTATTTGATGGCAAAAATATTCCTACTGCATCATTTACCAAACTTGGTATACGTGCAAAAAGTTGGCCATCTGTCATGGCATTTACTCCAAACGCTCCAGCCACTGCAATTACTACAATTGGCAAAGTAACTTTCCATTTTTTGATAAGTTGTTTTGCAAATATAATTATAAATACAAGCAAAGCTGCCGCCAGACCAATAAGCCCAGAACGTGCCGTACTTCCTAGTAATAGCCAACCACTTGCTCCTACCACAATTGCAAAAAGTACTTTCTTTTTATAATCTGGAACTAAAAACATTAGTGTTAAGAAAAAAGGTAATATCATTGCCGAAAAACTACCCACATAGTTGTAGTGGTATAACGTTGCATAAATATTCCCTGCATCGTATGTTGCACCAATACTATTTCTTAAATAAGCATATTTTTCTGGTACAACGAGCTGTTTTCCAAAGTCCGTATGTAACAGTAAATCCTGCCCAATATATTGATAATATCCGATTATACTCATTACTAAAGTTACAAATATTAAAGGATAAATTACAAAATTATATTCATTTTCTTGTGAAAAAATATAAATTGAATATAGGAAAATTACTATATAACACCCAATCGCAACTAACCCTTCTGCACGGTCAAAAATTCCCCACATTGCAATGTCACTATATTCTGATGAAAACGTTGAGACTGCTGTCATCACCAAAAATATTGCCGAACATGCATAAGTAAATTTTAACCGATTATCCATTTTTATATGACGTTTTTCGATAATAAAAAAAGTGATACACAATATAATTAATGTCAAAAATAATATTGCACTAGCTTTATATTGTGAGAAAAAATCATACATCGTTGATTGAGCAAAAACATCGTATGTTGCTTGATTTGGCTCAACTACAACCAATCTTGTAATCAGTGGAACTGCTCCTAGCAAACAAATTATTGGCAAAAAGGGAACCCACTTTGCATTAAATTGATATGCTCCACTTGATTTTTGTGGTTCCATACAAAAACACCGTCCTTTTGATATAAAATTACTAAATTTGATAGTATATGATTTTAGTATACCCCATTTAACCAAATAACTCTAGTATTTTATATTACGCTCTTTGGTATAAATATATAGTTATATCCATGTACCTTATTACAAAATTACCAGTCCAATATTTTACTTGATGTAAATTTTTTGTATTATTGCAAAAAAATCAGTACCCAAATTGTAAATTTTACAGAAGAAATTTAATATATAAGCTTTTAATAACCAAAATCTTATAAAAAAGTTGTACCTATAAATTGCTATATGCTATAATTTATATATTACAACTTTTATTTAGAAAGGGGCAATTTTCATGCAATATAATGGGAACACTTTACAAGAGCAATGGGCAAAACAATTAGTTAATAAAGATAGTACGTTAGAGGAGCGAATTCAACACTTACGAGAAAATAAATTTAATATGCACTTAATAAATGAACTAGTTGAACAATTATACTTAGAATCAATTAGAGAAAATAGTGCCAGAATTGCATATATCGACGACCCAACAGAGGCTATACAAATAGAGGCCATTAGGCTTAATCCTCACAATTTAGGATACATAAAAGAGCCAACAGAAAGGGTTAAATTAACAGCTGTAGGAATTGACGGGGGAGTTATTCAATTAATTAAAGGTCCAACAGAAAACATTTTAACTGAAGCACTTCACAACTTTAAAACTTGGCTTCTTCACTATGGAAACAATCCACATAGTGTGCAAATTGATTATGCTGAAGTTATTGTTAAGAGTTGTTTATTTATAAATTCATCTAGTGCCACAAAAGCTATCAAAAAAACTGCTAGCAATATTTTGAAACAAGCATTAGATATTGTTGATGCACATCAAGACGAATTGGAATAACAAAAAAAGCTATGCATAAATTTTCAGTGCATAGCTTTTTACTTTTTCTAAAATACTATATAAAGATTATATTGTTAAGGAGGGGTTGTTATGAGAATTACTATCATGAAAAGAGTTTTTCAGTTTATTATAACAATGCTTTTTATTCTATCTGGTTGGCTAATTTATTTGCATCAACCACAAGGAATAGCATTAGTAATGATGGCATTTAATTTTTATTTGTGGTATTGGATAAAAAATCAGTTTTATTCATTTTTGAATGTGCTAGATACAAGATATCCAACTAACAACTTTTTGTTTTACGGTATAGCAGCTTGTTCATTGGGTGCATTTTTTGGAATTTGCTACAACCTCCAATTTGATATAAGCTTAATCTAAAAAAAAGAGTAATGTAGAAATTATACATTACTCTTTTTTAAATTATAGAGAAACTTCACCAATTCCAAATAATAATTGGATAGAATTTTTGTGAGCAGCAATTTTATTATTATTTTCTGCTTGTTGCTTCTCGATTTCTTCAATAGCATCTATATTTTCAGAATAATTATTAACTTTCCTTACTGTGTTAATCTCTGTCATTGTAGATTTTTGTTGAGAAGTTAAATATGAAATATCCTCTTCTAAAGTTTTGATTTCTGCTTGTAAAGTTGATATTTCTTTCCAATCTGCATCTGAAACTTCTTGATATGACGCAAGACCATTTACTGATTGCCCCAAATATCGCAAAGTAAAAGTATATACCCCTGGAGAACGTGGTTGAGATTTAGTTAAGCTAAGTTGTACTTGCTCATTACTTGGCTTATAACTCCCAAAAAAGAAGCTTTTCTCTGGAATATACGCCTCATAATTTCCTCCTCCATATGAGTCTACAACATATAATTCTAAAGTTCTATAATTGCTTAAATTCGCCAAACTTTCGGATTTTTCTTCAAGCAAATACTCCTTATATTCAATATCATAACTCAAAGCCTCAATATATTGTAGTTGCTCATTTGTTTGAATATCAACACTATCTTTTAAATTATATAGGTCAACTAGTTGTCTATCATACTGCAAATTTTGCTCTTGCAACTGAACAAGCGTATTATAACTATTCGTAAATTGTGCATATTCTTGAGTTGATAAAATTCCTACTTGATTGATAATATTAATCCAAGATGCAAGGTCTGCCATAGTAACGGATTTTGTTTTTAGCTCAAAAAATAATGTTTCGGCAACTTTATCCTTATTTATAACATGCAAAATTTGTATGGCAGAATTATTTACATCACCTTTAGAAAATTGTAATAGCTCATAAATGCTAATTTGAAATTTATCTAATGGAAGGCGTTCTTTATAAAATAGTGCTATATTATACAGCTGTCTAAGGTTATCTTCTGTTACCAAAAATAATTCTCCAAAATAATTTATTAATGCTCGTTCATACTGCTCCAAATTCATACGATTTAGGTAAGTTTTGTAGGCTTCCCCTCCACCATCTTGAGCAATAATCCCCATAATTAAATTACTATCGTCAAAAAACAAATCATTTGCATTGTATGCACTCACAATCAAATTTTTATGACTGTCTGAAAAATATGGAAAGTACCCATTAAAAAATCTTTGAGTTTCTTCTGATAACTCTTCTAGTATGTAATTTAGTCCTGTTTTAAAGTATAGCCGTGATGACTGAGCAGGCTTTTTTACTTGGTTGGATAAAACGTTAATAATCGAGGTGGTACTCTCATTCATCGTGTAATATTTTATTTGAAAAAAACTTAAATTAAATCCAATCAGCATGCTTACGAGGTACGCCCCTCCTAGAAGTGCTAACGCCTTTTTGTGCTGATTAATTAAATCCAATATTTGTACATATATTTTCGCTAGTATTTCCATAACTCCTCCTGTTTTAATTTTCTAGTACCTACTATTATATACTGTTTTTTATGTATATTCCATACAAAAAAAGAGGAGTCACAAACTCCCCAGACTGTAGATGATTAAATCTAGCTATATAATTTATTATTTAAACTTATTTTATAAAAGATAGGTTTTTGTTGAGTTAAGAGACTCCGTCCCAGTTATTTATATTTCTTTATAAATTTCAACACTAGTCTTTCTATTATAGCTTCTTCATGAGGAGGATAATAACTGTGCTTTGCATCTTTTAGCATAACTAGTTTTAAATTATCATTTTTCATAATCTTTTTAAACCTAAAAATACTTTTATAGTGTACAACCTCATCTTTTTTAGATTGAAACAAAAGTACTGGAACTTTTATTGTAGCAAGTTTTAATCTCGTACTTAACATATGATGCAAGACCCCAAGCAACGGAAATACCCACAAAATATATTCATACCAAAATCCTTTCTCTATACTAAAAAGCAGATTTCTTCTTGTTTTTCCTTGGTTATATTTCTTTTTGTTTCCAAGAACTATAGTTGCACAATATTTTATTTGCTCAGGGCGTATCATAATTTTTATAGGTAAATTTAACAAAATTACTCCATTCACACCAAGTTCATCAGCAAAATCTAAGCTAAATAATGAACCCATCGAATGCCCAACTACAAATACTTTTTCATATTTTTGTTTCATATAAATTATTTCAGATTTGGCATATTTTTTCCACTCTTTATAGTTTGTTGTTGTAAAAGTTTTGCAGTTATTTCCGTGACCAGGGAGCAAAATCGCTTTACAATCACAGCCAGCATTATATAACCTGTTTGCTAGTGGTCTAAATTGATTTGGACTCCCAAAAATTCCATGTATAAATAAAACTCCAATTTTACTCCCTCTTGTATAATAAAATGGTTCGTGTATAGCTTGATGTTTCATAGCCTCTCCTTATTTATTCTCTGGTACTTTTTTGAATGATGGTAAAATTCCAATTTGCTGTAGTGTTTGTAAAATGATTGCTATAATTGGCCCTAAAATTATTCCAAATGCGCCCATAGTTTTTAAGCCGATGTACATTGACATTACTGTTATTAGTGCATACATTCCAATTTGACCTGACAAAACTCGTGGCTCTAACACTTGACGCATTATAACTATTAATCCATACACTGCAAGCAAACCAAATCCCACTGGGTAACTTCCTAATAATAAATGGAATACGCCCCATGTTATTAAAATTGCTCCACTTCCTAACGCTGGGAATGCATCAAAAATCGCAATTCCTAAACTTATTACCAAAACATTATCTCTTTGCAATATATACAATCCAACTAAACAAATTGAAAATGTAAATGTCATCAAAATTAATTGGGTTCTTATATATCCTGCTAAGGCACTTTTTAACCCACCCTGTAAAATTACAATTTTTTCTCGTGTATCTGAGGATAATTGGGCCCTAAAAAACTCAAGAATTACATAATAATCTTTGGTCATAAAAAATGTAGAAATTAACATGATTATTAGGAAAAATATACTCGCTGGCACTATGCTTACTATATCATAGGCATATGGTACAATTTTTTCTAAAGACTGCCCCACATAATTTAAAATTTGGGTAATTATTCCATCAATTGACGTAAAAGCCTCTGGCACAGGCAAATATTCAGTGAGCCTAGTTATTTGTTCGTCTAAAATATTTACAAACTCTTCTATTTGCTGTCTATAAATTGGGTAGGCATTTCTAATAGCTATAATTTGTTCGTAAATTTGCTGAATTAAAAACGTAATCCCCCAAAAAATCGCTGTTAAAATTGTAAACATTGCCGTTAATGTTCCAAGGCCTCTTGAAAGCCTTAATTTTTGGTGTAGTAATGTTACAAATGGATTTAATAATCCAGCTAACATACTTGCCACTACAAAAGGAGCTACTAATTCGAGTATATATTTAAAGAATATGTATATCCCCAAAATAGCTAATGCAAATGAGCCTATTTTCACCAATAAATCTTTTTTCGGCACTACTTCACCACCTTATAAAAAGTATTTTAAGCGCATGAAAAATATAATCCATGCACTTTTACTTTTTAGAGTACCACTTTACAAACTAAATTTCAAGCTATAATTTTATTCTATTAACAAAGCTTCTGTTGTATAATTTCCTGATGCATTCCAAAGAACCCAGCCTTCTAAACCGGCATCATATACCCCGTTTATTTGTTCTAAAATCTGCTCAGCCTCATACCTTTGGTACGAACTTAGCCAAGTTGCTGTAAAATCTTGTAGCCATGGCATAACTTTAGCTGTTGGCTCTTCTCCAAATTGTGCAACTTTTTTATTAGAGTCTATCATAGCTCCCAAAATTATTTCGTACGGAGCTAAGTCTGGATTTTCTTGCCCATACCACCCCGAACTATAATGAGACGGATAAACCATTGGATAAATTGCATCTAGTAAATAAACTAAAGAACTATAATCTTGTCCAACTATTTGAGCATCAATATCACTTGTAAGAATTGTTCCAAATACCGATGCCGAAATAGTAACATCATATGGTGATAACTTCTCCACCATATATGTTGTAAATTCTGTAATAATTTCTGCTTTTGATTTATCTGTTGGCAAATCAACTCTTTCTTCATTCATCGACTCATGAAAACGAATGTAGTCAAACTGGATTTCATCAAAGCCAAGAGCTATAACTTCTTTACAAACCTCCAAAAGATACTCCCAATTTCGCTCATCATAGGGGTTAAGCCAAGTTTCCCCAGCAGCATTTGTATATATATTTCCATCATAGTCTTTAATCATCTGGTCTGGGTGAGTCTTTGCAATTGCGCTATCTTTAAACGCCACAACCCTTGCAATTGAATGGATATCGTTATTTTCCATCTTCTCCAACACATCTGGCAAATACTTATTTCCAACAATTTGTTGACCTATCATCTGTTCGATTAATGGATTATCTGTTGAAAATAAAAAATACCCTTTATCATTTTTCATATCTAGCACAAAACTATTAATTTCTGTTGTGTTTGCAAGCTCTATAAACTCATCTATAGCTTCCCATTTGGTAGTAGGGAGGTAAATTCCCTTTACGGTTTGTGTATGAGTTTCTTCTATTATAATATCTTCTTCTATCTCATCTATTTCTTCTTCTTTTGTTTCTTGCTCCAAAATTAATGGTTCTTCTTGGATATCTTCGTTTTCTCGTAATAAAATAATTTCGATGTCAAATTCATCTTCTATATATAATAAATTGTTGAAAAAAACTTTATCTTGTTCTGTTGTTTGTGTGGGTAAAAAGCTTTCTTCATCTATGTTTAAGAATTGTTCTGTTGTTTGTGGAGAATTTACCATTAATAACCCTGAGGTTGTTGGTAAGGTTGGGAATTCAAAGGTTGGTATTTCAAAATTCATTCCTCCATTTAGAACATATTCTAATTTTTGATTTGTAACAGTCATCATGCCCCAACTAATTTTGATTACTTCGTATAAAATAATTAAAATTACAATTATGGCTATGCGTTTCTTATTTTTCTTTTTGCGATTGTTTTCTAAGTAGCTATACATTTTTTTCCCTCCTTTCTTATTAAGTAGAGTCTTGCCAACAATTTTTAATTTTAATCACAAAAAATAATTTTTTTGTCTTTACAAAATTAGATTTGGCATTTATACTAAATTTGCATTTAAACAATAAGGAGGTTTTTTGATGGCAACAGATTATGAACAAATTCTTACATTTGCCGTTTCCCTTGGCGAAGTTATGTTGCGTAGTGGCGCTGAAACTTATCGTGTTGAAGATACCATTAGTCGTATTTTATCGGTACATAACTTTGAACAAGTGGATACATTCGTTACCCCAACAGGCATTACAACCAGTATTAGTGGTCATAATATGCCAATTTGTACTTTGCTTCGTCGTGTAAAACATCGTTCTAATAGATTAGATAAAATTGAATATCTCAATCAACTATCAAGAGATTATGTCATGGGCAAATTAACTCTTGAACAAGCAACTATAAAAGTTCACGAAATTGATAATATTGCTCCTTATTCCCCAAATACAATTATTCTAATTACAGGGTTTAGCGCTGGGTCATTTTCACTTATGTTTCATGGTGGAGTAGTGGAATTTTTCGTATCTTTTGTAATTGGATTTTTTAGTGCAGTAGTGCATAAGTTTTTGGCTGATAGAGGAGTTATAAATTATTTGGCATTATTTTTGGTATCATTTACGATTGGAAGTAGCGTTATGGTGCTTCATAATATTGTGGCTGATGTTATAAATGTTGACTCAATTACAACTGGTTGTGTTATGACGCTTGTTCCTGGAGTAATTTTTACAAATGCAATCCGTGATACAATTGGTGAGGAACTTCTTTCTGGAATTTCAAGAGCTGTAGAAGCACTAACAATCGCTATCGTAATTGCTGTAGGCATTTGTATTCCTATGTTTCTTGGTCTTCAGGTTGGAGGTGGATTATGATTTTAATTGCAACAATTAGTTCATTTTTTGCAACTCTTGCGTATTCAATAGTTTTTAATGTACCAAAAAACCATCTACTAATATGTAGTGCCATTGGCTCAATCGGTTGGACAGCCTACACCTTATGCTCCAGTTATTTTTTATATTCTGAAGCTACATCAAACTTTGTGGCAGCCCTAATAGTTTCAACACTTGCCACCATTCTTTCAAGGCAAAGATTTGCTCCTGTTACAGTATTTCTAATTCCTGGGATTATCCCATTAGTTCCTGGATATGCACTCTATAAAACTATGTATGCTTTGGTAATTGCCGACTACTCTCAAGCCCTAAATTCAGTACTTACAGCGTTTTTGATTTCGGGTTGTATAGCAGGAGCAATTACTATAGTTACATTTATCCCACCGATTTTTGGAATTAATAAACGTGGGCGTAGAATTTAAAAGAGACAAATTTGTCACATCATCACGATTTTTGGATTTCACAATTTTCATCTCACACATAGAAACTCGTTTCCAAATCTCAAATAATAGCTTTACCCTATTCAAAATTTATATTTTTGCACACAAAAAAGAGGCTAGAATTTTTAGCCTCTCTATTTTTTATGATAACGTTGCTACCATAACTGCTTTTATTGTATGCATTCTATTTTCAGCCTCATCAAACACCACAGAATATGGAGCTTCAAAAACTTCCTCTGTTACTTCTTTTCCTTTTACAGCAGGTAAACAATGCATAAAAATCATATTTGGATTATTAGCTAGTTTTATTAAGTCAGCATTCACCTGATATGGAGTAAGTAACGCAACTCTTTCTTTTTCGCTATCTTCTTCACCCATCGAACACCACACATCTGTATAAATTACATCTGCCCCAACAACTCCATTAATATCGTCTATCAATTCAAGCTTTGCCCCACTAGATGTTGCATAACCTTTGCAAATCTCAACTAATCCCTCTTCTGGTAAAAGTGATTTTGGAGCAATAATTGTTATATCCATGCCTACTTTTGTACAGCCAATCATCAAACTGTTTGCCATATTATTTCTGCCATCACCAATATAAACAAATTTTTTATTTTTGAAGCTACCAAGATGCTCTTTTATAGTCATCAAATCAGCCAAAATTTGCGTTGGGTGAAACTCATCTGTAAGCCCATTATAAACAGGAACTCCACTAAATTGCGCTAATTCTTCTACAGTTTTTTGCGAAAATCCACGAAATTCTATAGCATCAAACAATCTTCCTAGCACTCTTGCAGTATCTTTTACACTTTCTTTATGACCAAGCTGAATATCATTACTCCCCAAATATTCTGGGTACGCACCCTCATCTACACAAGCTACTGTAAACGCACATCTTGTTCTAGTTGAAGGTTTCTCAAAAATTAGAGCTACATTTTTTCCTGCCAAAAGATTTCCTCTAATGCCCATGCGTTTTTTTGCTTTTAGCTCAATTGCTAAGTCTACTAAATAATTAATTTGCTCTGGTGTATAATCTTTTAATGTCACCAAAGATTTTCCTGTTAATCCAAACATCAAATTCCTCCCCTAATTTATTGCTTCTTCCAAAATATTTATTGCTATATCAATTTCTTCTTTTGTAATTATGAGTGGTGGCAACAAGCGCAAAACTTTTTCTCCTGCCCCAATAATCAACATTCCTTTTTCCATACATTTTTCAATAATAGGAGCAACTGACACTGTAAGCTCAATGCCTTGCATCAATTTTTTACCACGAATCTCTTTTATAATTGGAGATGATTGTTTGAGAGCCTCAAGCTTATCTTCAAGATACGTTCCAACTTCGTTAATGTGGTCTTGCAACCCATTTTCTAATTCATCTAATACCACATTTAAAGCCGTTGTTGAAAGTGGATTTCCACCAAAAGTTGTACCGTGGTCTCCTTTTTCTAACACTGCAAATTTTTCCTTACAAAGCATTGCAGCCACTGGTATTCCTGCTCCTAGACCTTTAGCCGTAGTTATCGCATCAGGGATAATTCCAAATTGTGAATATGCAAAAAGCGAACCAGTACGCCCAACTCCTGTTTGCACCTCATCAATTATAAACAATGCATCATATTTATCACATAGTTTACGAATTGCCTTTAAATACTCAACTTGAGCTGGTTTTACACCTCCTTCACCCTGAATAACTTCTATCATCACAGCACAAACATTTTCGTTCATCGTTGCCTCAAGCTCTTGAGAATTGTTCATCGTAATCCATTTAAAACCATCAACCACAGGTACAAAAGGTGCTTGATATTTTTTTTGACCAGTAGCACTTAATGCTCCCAAAGTTCTACCATGAAATGAGTTATGCATACTAACGATAGTATATTTTTCTGGAGAAGTTTGTTTGCCATATTTTCTAGCAAGCTTAATTACAGCCTCATTTGCTTCTGTACCTGTGCTACAAAAAAATACTCTATCAAAGTCCGTCATCTTTACTAACTTTTCGCAGGCCTCAGCTTGTGGTTTTGAATAATAAAAATTTGAAATTTGGGTAACTTTTTGGATTTGCTTAGTTAGGGCGTGCGTTAGAATTGGGTGGTTATATCCCAGTGCATTTACTGCTATTCCAGCAACCATATCAAGGTAAGTTTTTCCGTTTGCATCAGTAACATAGCAACCATTACCCGACTCTATTTCTATATCATATTGCCCATAAGTTTGTAATAAATTTTCATCAATTTTATGCTTATTCATCAGTATCTCCTTCTTGTATCATAGTTCCAATTCCACTATAAGTATAAATTTCTAAAACTAATGCGTGTTCAACTCGCCCATCTAAAATATGCACCATCTGCACGCCTTTTTCGATAGCCTCCAAGCAACATTCAACTTTAGGTATCATTCCACCGTTAATAATTCCATCTTTTATATACTGGTGTGCATCTTTTTTGCTAAGATGAGAAATTAGAGTTGTCGGGTCATCTTTATCCCTCAAAACACCCTCCACATCTGTTAGGAAAACTAACTTTTGTGCATTTAAAGCCCCAGCAATTGCAACGGCTGCATAATCGGCATTAATATTATATGTGTTCCCTTTTTCATCGGTTGCAATTGGTGCAATTACAGGGATAAAATCGTTTTCGATAAGCGTCATAACTATTGAAGTATCAACGTCTGTAATATCCCCAACAAACCCCAACTTCTTAGCGTCAATTTGTTTGGCCTTCAAGAGCTGACCGTCTTTTCCTGTAATTCCAACAGCTTTATTCCCTTGTTGATTAAGTAAAGTTACTACCTGTTTATTAACTTTTCCTGCCAAAACCATCTCCACAACTTCTGCTGTTTCTTGCGTTGTAACTCTTAATCCATCTACAAATTCAGACCTAATTTCAAGTTTTGATAACATCTCATTAATTTCTGGTCCACCACCATGAACGACAACTGGCTTTAATCCCACTCGCTTCAAAAGTGTAATATCTTCAATAATTGTACGGTTTATTTGTGGGTTTAACATAGCACTCCCACCATATTTTACAACAACAATATTTCCATGAAATTGTTGCATATAAGGCAACGCCTCAATTAAAACTTTTGCCTTTTCAATATATTTTTGCATCAGCTTCTATACTCCCCATTAATTTTTACATAATCATAACTCAAATCGCAACCCCAAGCCCTAACAATTTCAGTGCCTTCAGCCATATCAACAATAATTTGAATTTCTTTTTCTTTTAATATAGTTAGGGCAAAATCTTCGTCAAAGTGAACTGGAATTCCTTTTTCAAACATCAAAATTGACCCTGACTTACTCTTTAAAGTTAATGAAATATTTTCGCTGTTGAGAGGAACTCCTGCATAACCCATGGCTGCCAAAATTCTACCCCAATTTGCATCTTCTCCAAAAAATGCTGTTTTTACAAGGCTAGAAGTTAATATACTTTTTGCCAAACTCTTTCCACGCTCAAAATTTAATACATTACTCATTTGCACCTCAAGAAGTTTGGTAGCACCTTCACCATCTTGAACTATAACAATTGCAATATGTTTTAGAGCTGCCTCCAAAATCTCACAAAACTTAGAAAAATTCTCATCTTCCTTATCAATAATCAAATTTTGTGCTTGTCCATTTGCCAAAATAATTACACTATCATTTGTACTTGTATCTCCGTCAACAGTTATCATGTTGAAAGTTGTATTTATACATTTACTTAGAGCTTTTTGTAGCATTGGCTGAGTAATTTTTGCGTCAGTCGTAACAAAGGCAAGCATTGTAGCCATGTTTGGGTGTATCATTCCTGAACCTTTTCCAATAGCTCCAACATTTATCGTTTGACCTCCAATTTCTTCACAAAAAGCGATTTCTTTTATGCAAGTATCGGTTGTTAAAATTGCCTCTGCAACATTGTTTGAACTTTGTGGACTGTCATCTAATTTGCTAGCTACCAAACTAATTCCTTCACAAATTTTATCCATAGGAAGTTGCACCCCAATTACACCCGTTGAACATACCAACATCTCATTTGCTGATTTTCCAACGGCTTTAGCTGATAAAGAAGCCATAGTTTGAGTATTTTCCATTCCTTGAGTTCCTGTTACAGCATTTGCATTCCCGCTATTAACAACAACTCCATGCACCATTTTAGATTGTTGTAAAATTTTTTCGTCCCACAAAACTGGTGCTGCTTTTACCTCATTTAATGTAAATGCCCCTGCATAAATACAAGGCGTTTCGCTATAAATTATAGCCAAATCTTTGTTAGATTTTTTAATTCCGATATGCTCACCAGCCACCTTAAATCCTTTGGCGCATAACAAATTATTTTTCGTTTGTTTCATAATTTACACTGGGAAAATTGGCAAGAAATTTATTCCTGCTGTTTCTTCAAACCCCATCATAATGTTCATATTATGAATGGCTTGCCCACTTGCTCCTTTCATCATATTATCAATCGCACTCACTACAACTAATCGATTAGTTCTCTTATCCAAAACAAAACTTATATCACAATAATTAGACCCCTTAACCCATTGAGTTTGGGCAATTTCACCGTCTTTTTTGATACGCACAAACGGCTCATCTCTATAGTATTTTTCATATGCATCACGAATATTTTGCTCCGTTACACCATCATTCAAATTTGCATAAATTGTAGTTAAAATTCCTCTATTCATAGGCACAAGATGAGGTGTAAAAGTTAGCGTAACACCTTGATTTGCAAAGAGTTTAACCCCTTCTTCAATTTCTGGAGTATGCCTATGAGATGCAACCCCATACGCCTTCATTCCCTCGTTGCATTCTGTGTAATGAGTGCCAAGTGCCAAAGCCCTTCCAGCCCCTGTTACGCCTGACTTTCCATCAATAATAATCGTATTTTCATCAACCAAACCTTCCTTTATAAGAGGAATTAGGCTAAGCAAACTACAAGTCACATAACACCCTGGGTTTGCAACTAAACGAGCATTTCTAATCTTCTCTTTATTCCATTCAACAAGCCCATAAGCCGCTTCATCTAGCAATTGTTGTCCAAAATGTTCCACCTTATACCACTCTTTGTAGGCCTCATAACTAATTCTAAAATCTGCACCAGCATCAATAACTTTAGTCTTCTCCAAAAGTTCTGGAGTCACAATTTTACTCGCAAATCCATGTGGCAATGCGATAAATAAAATATCAGCATCAATTAAATTTGGATTGTCCTCTATGCACTTTAAATCAATAACTTCATAGGTATGAGGATAAACCTCACTGTATAGTTTTTCACTATAACTATGAGAGCTTAATTGAGTAATTTCAACGTTTGGGTGGTTGTGCAAAAGTCTAACTAACTCCGTGCCTACATATCCAGTAGCTCCTAAAATACTTACCTTTTTCATAGTTCACTTCCTTTTGTATAGTTATTATATACTTATAATAATACACATTTTCCAAAAAATATCAAGTTTTTTTTGCATTTAAATTAGTTATAAAAAAGTTCCTTATAAATTTCACCAAATTCTACTTAAAATTTTGTTCCAAAAATAAGACTTTTTTTGAAATTGACGTACCACAAAACTTGTACCGTCATATACTATTATTAAGATAATTATGGATTTTTTACTAAATTACCCTATAAATTTTACTATTTTATGGTATAATTTAAATAAAAGCTAAGGAGGGGGTATATTATGAAAATACTTGTACCAATTTCAAACGCACTCAAAAAAGATGATTTGCTTTCTATTCAAGAAGTTGCACTCAAAAAAAATGCTAAAATAATTATTTTATATATTACTAGTCCGTTAACTTTTTCTAGTTGTTATGCATATCCAAGTTTATTATATTCTATGGCAAATTTGAACATGGATACAATTGACACAGCTCACCATGCAATTACAGCTAAGCTACATTCAATCTTTTCTCGCTGTGAGCATGAAGTTATATGTTTGATTGGGCCACAAACTGACACAATTTTAAGCGTGGCAAATCAAAAAAAGGCAGATATTATTGCGCTGCCTAATGAAAGTGGTTTCCTAGATAAAATTACACATCAATCTTACAAAAATAAGCTCGCAAAAAAAACTTCGGTTAAAATTCTGCTTTACAACGAGCTATAGCCTTAATAAAACTCCCACACAAGCACCCAAAGCAATATATACAATTGGGTGCTTTTTATATTTTTGTATTGCCCAAAAAAATATCAGTAGTAGAAACATCATAAAAATTTTTAATTCGTAAATTTTGCCGTCCAATACACCATACATAACACTAACTCCAGACGCTCCAATTACTCCTGCTACCGTTGGTCGAATTCCATAAAACGCATTACGAACAGTAGTATTTTCTCTAAATTTTACAAGAAATTGTGCTATTATAATTATAATAATGAGTGAGGGAGTAACAAGACCAAGTACAGCAATTATTCCACCCAAAATATTTGCTGTTTTATATCCCACAAAAGTTGCGGCATTTACTCCAATAGGTCCTGGTGTACTTTCAGCAACTGCAATAATATCAAGCAATTCTTGAGCAGTTATCCACCCATATTTTTCTCCCAGTTCTTGCAAAAAAGGAATTGTGGCAAGTCCTCCACCCAAAGCAAATAATCCTATTTTAAAAAACTCAAAATACAAAAGTGTATATATCATAATTATTCATCTCCTTTTGGTAGTTCACTATTTGAAATTACCCCAACTATTGCACCTACACAAATGACAGCTATTGGAGTTATATCAACTAATACCATGATTACTAGCGCCATTACAAATAATAATAGAGTCAATTTACTTTTTACAGACTGTCGGCTTAATTTATATACAGCTTCACCAATTAGGGCAATTACAACTATTCTTATCCCCTCAAATGCGTGTTGAACCACAGAATAATGTATAAGTTGGTCAAAGATGGTTGCTATTAATGTGATGATTATGATAGATGGTGTAACTATTCCTAACGTTGCAAACAACGCACCTAATACCCCCCTATACTTATAACCAATAAACGTAGCAGTATTTACAGCAATAATCCCAGGAGTCATTTGCCCAATTGCAAAATAATCCATAATTTCCTCTTCAGTTGCCCACTTATATTTCTCAACAACTTCCTTTTGAAGCATCGGCAACATAGCATACCCTCCTCCAAAGGTACACCCTCCAATTCTAAAAAACACCTTAAATAAATCAAATAATTCCTTCATTTTATATTCAACCTCCTAACAATTGCTCCTTGCAACTTAAATAATATTATCATATACTAATTACTAAAGAAAGGAATTTATATTATGTTAAAACTTTTAGGAATTATTTTTATGACAATTGACCATATGGCACTCGCCTTTATGCCTCAAACAAGTACATTCACACTATTTCTAAGGCTTGTAGGTCGTCTAGCAATGCCTATTTTTGCATATAAAATCGCAAATGGTTTTATTCACACCAAAAATTTTCACAAATATTTATACAGATTATTAGTTATGACTCTTATCGCTCAAGGGCCTTTTATTTGCTTGGCTACAGGTACAAACTTACTTCAAGTTTCTACAATTGACCCTGATTTAATATACACGACTTGGAACATTGGACTAACCTTTTTATGTTCTCTTCTAGTTTTAAAAGGATTTGAGAACATGAATATAAAATCTGTACCAGCACAAATTATAAATGGTATTTCAATTATGATGATTAGTTATATTGCAACTTTTGGCGATTATGGATTATATGGAGTTTTGACGGTTTTTATTTATTATATTTTTATCAAATATAAACTCACATATCGTATGACAGCACAATTTCTATTTTTTATTACTGTAATTTCCTACGTATTTGATAGAAATTGGTTTGGATTTGCTGTACAAATGGTTGCTATATTGTCACTATTTATCATAAAATATGTGCCTGATACGAGATTTAAATTTGATAAATGGCTATTTTACGGATTTTATCCAATCCACCTTCTCATAATCACATATTTTATGTAACAAAATAACTGTAAACAAAATTAATTGTTTACAGTTATTTTTTATACGCTCATATTTTTTATCAAGTGGCTAACATCAAAATATTTTGCACCATCATCAACAATATAACTTTCATCTGTTAAACAAGTGATAATACATTGAGCTTCACCTTTAACCCCAGTAGTTGCAGGCATTACACCAATCGAAAATCCAAAATATTTTTCATCTTGCCAACTAAATCCCAAAGAAAATTTCTCAGTGGCATACATATTAGTTGAATTTTTTACTTCAAATAAAGTTTGTGGTTCAATTTTCATATTTTTAATAGATATTTTCGTTGTGCGATATCCTCTAAAAAAATAATCTGCCTCTAACATCATATCAAATTTTACTTGTGTACAAAATTCTTGTTCGATAAATTCCATCTGAAAATATTTTCTCAGCCAATCCTCTGGAATGCCCTTTTCTTCTTGCTTAGTAAAATCTTGTTTTTTGCGTCCAGCTAAAATTGCTTTACTGCTCATTTTTTGCAAAGATGCCACGTCATCAGCCTTAACAACTCTACTACAAAGTGCTTCATCTTCAAAAAGTTTATCTCTCATATAACATTTCATATCTAACATTTCTGATAAATCTCCAGAAACTTTATTGTACTGCAATATTCCTAATGCTTTTGCTCTCTCACTCATAATATCCTCCTAATTTTGTGCGATTTTTTCACTAAGCTCTGTTAAATATTCCCATCTATCCATTTTTTCCATCAATTGCTCTTCTAGTGCATCTTTTTCGTTGGTAAGTTCCTGAAGTTTGCCATAGTCATTACTATTTTTAATCATCAGTTCATCAACATCTTCAATTTTCTGCTCTATCTCTGCAATCACCTCTTCAATAGTTTCAAATTCTTTTTGCTCAAGGTAAGAAAATTTCAGCTTTTTTGGTAATCTTTCCTTTCCAGATTTAAGAGTTTCTTCCTTTATAATAAGAGAAGTTGTAGTTTCGTTTTGGCGATATGCAACATAATCACTATAATTTCCAACACTATTTGTAACTATTCCCTCACCCTCAAAAATAAATAGTTTATCTGCAATTTTATCCAAGAAATACCTATCATGCGATACAGCAATTACTGGACCATCAAAATTTTCTATAAAATCTTCCAAAATTTGGAGAGTTTGAATGTCCAAATCATTAGTCGGCTCATCTAAAAGCAAAACATTTATATCTTCCATCAATACACTTAACAAATATAATCTACGTTTTTCCCCTCCAGATAGCTTACTAATAGGGGTATACTGCATAGCACTTGTAAACAAAAACATCTCAAGCATTTTGCCAGCTGATGTATAAGTCCCATCTTTTCGCTCAATAAACGAAGCTTTCTCCTTAATAAAATCTATCACTCTCATATTATTATCAAGGCCAATGCTCTCTTGAGTGTAATATCCAATTTTTACAGTATCTCCAATCTCAATAGTTCCAGTATCTGGCGTAAGTTTTTGGGTAATCAAATTTAATAGCGTCGACTTTCCAACACCATTTGCCCCAATAATTCCTATTCTCTCGTGGCGTGTAAAAATATGCGTAAAATCTTTTAGAAGGCATTTTCCATCAATAGTTTTATTTACATCTTTTATCTCCACAACTTTTTTCCCAAGCCTCGAAGTTGCAAGGTCTATAGACATTTCATCTTTATTTCTATTAGATAAATTGTTCTCAAGTTCATAAAATCTATCTTTTCTGGCCTTTTGCTTAGTTCTTCTTGCTTCAACGCCTTTTCTTATCCATTCAAGTTCTTGCTTATACAAAGTGTGCTTTTTATCTTCCATTCTAGCATTAATAGCGTCCCTTTGCGCTTTTAGCTCCAAAAATTGGCTATAATTTCCCTCATAAGTATACAAATTTCCAGCGTCCAACTCCACAATTTTATTAGTTACTCTATCCAAAAAATATCTATCATGTGTAACCATCATAATTGCACATTTTTTGGCACGCAAAATTTCTTCAAGCATCATAATAGTTTCATTATCCAAATGATTGGTTGGCTCGTCCAAAATCAACAGGTTACATGGTTTAATTAATGCTCCTGCTAATGCAATTTTTTTGCGTCCACCCCCAGATAAGTCTTTCACTTTTTGTAAAAAATTTGTAATTCCAAGCTTAGTTAAAATGGCTTTAGCCTCACTTTCCACCTGCCATGCGTTGTGTGCGTCCATCTTTTCACTAAGAGAAATTAATTTATTTTGCAACTTTTCATCACTAGGATTTTGCTCAATCAAAGCAACTGTCATCTCATAATCTTGCAAAACTCGCATAAATGGAGAAGTCCCCCTAAAAATTTGCTCAATAACTGTAGCTTCATCATCAAATTCAGGCATCTGTGGCAAATACTCAACTTCTAACTGATTAGACGTTACAATCTCTCCTTTATCAGGCGTATCCACAAGTGCCATTTGCTTTAAAAAACTAGTTTTCCCAGTACCATTTATACCAATTAAACCAACTTTATCTTCACTATTTATAGTAAAACTTATATCTCTAAAAACAACTTTTTCGCCATATATTTTATAAATATTTTGGGCAGATAATAATACCATTTTATTCTCTCCTTACTTTTTCAACTGCTGTAAGTATACCACACAAAAATGCCCCTTCTCAAGTTATCGCCCAAAATGTATTTATATAATCATTTTTATTGACAATATGTAATTTTTATTTTATAGTATTGGGAATAGAATTGATTATCAAAACCAACTTTTACTTACAAAAATTTATTAATTGATAGGAGAAAAAAATGCAAACTTTACATGGTATTTATACGCCAAAAACAAATTTTTTTAACGGAAATAACCCGTTTGATTTAGTTGAGCAATACCAAAGCCCTCTTTATGTTTATAATGAAACAATTTTACGTGAGCGTTGCCAAGATATTAAAAATTTAGTTACTTATAAAAATTTTGTTCCACACTTTTCAATTAAAGCTAACACAAATATTCACCTACTTAAAATCGTTAAAGAAGAAGGTCTACACGCTGATACAATGAGTCCTGGAGAAATCTTTATGGCTCTAAAAAGTGGATTTAGTAGCGATGAACTTTTTTATATTCCAAATAATGCAACTCGTGAAGATTTACAATTTGCGATTGATAATAATGTTTTAACTAGTGCTGACTCGTTAGAACAATTAGAACTTTATAGCAGTATGAACCCAAATAGTTCGGTGGCAATTAGGCTAAATGTTGGAATTGGTGCTGGTCACCACGAAAAAGTTATTACTGCTGGTAAAAAAACTAAGTTTGGAATTAATCCTGAAGATATGGAAGAAGTAAAAAATATTTTATCAAAGTATAATATGAAACTTGTGGGACTAAACCAACATATTGGCTCATTATTTATGGACGCTGATGCATTTGTAAAAAGTACATCGTATTTATTAAATTTTGCTCATAAATTTCCAGACTTAGAATTTATTGACCTTGGAGGAGGCTTTGGAATTCCTTATCACAAACAAGAAAACGAAACAGGAATTAACCTTGAGCTTCTTGGTGAAAAATTAGATAAATTATTTAACGATTTTGCCACGACTTATGGAAAAGAAATCCAATTTCAAATTGAGCCAGGAAGATATATTGCCTGTGAATGTGGCATAGTTCTTGGTCAAGTTACTGGGCTTAAACATAACGCTGAAACTACTTATGTTGGGACTGATATTGGATTTAATGTTCTGGCTAGACCAGTAATGTATGACTCTCATCATGATATTGAATTTTATACTAAAAATATGCCACAAAACCCAGAAGCTACAGAGCTTACTGTAGTTGGTAATATCTGTGAAAGTGGTGATATTTTGGCCAAAGATAGAGTATTAACTAAGCCTCAAACTGATGATATTATTGGAATTATGGACGCTGGAGCATACGGTTTTTGTATGTCATCATCATATAATATGCGTCCAAAATGTGCTGAAGTTTTAATCTGTAATGACGGAAGCACAAAGTTAATTCGTCGTCGTGAAACTTTTGAAGATTTATTAAGTATGATGGAAGTATAAAATTTTAGACCTAACTACTTTTGTAATTAGGTCTTTTTAATTTGATATATATTTTAAAAGTTAGACTTCAAATTTTAAATTCCAAAATCCAAAAATCGTGATGAGTTGCCTTTTTTGTCTCACAAAAAATATCTAACCTGTAAAATCGGTTAGATATCTAAAATATTATACCATTTTTTGCCTCAAAAGTAAATAGTTAGTTGTTCGCATTTGTTACTGCCGTTGAGCTTGCAATTATAATAATGAGTGCTATTTGTTGTGCTATAGCTATAGCGATTGCCGAAATTGTAGAGGTATATAAATTTATATTGGTATCAGATTTATTAAGGTGGTTACTCATAACTAGGCATGAAGCATGCATTAACCTTTGCTTTTTTGAGAGGCTAAATATTCCCTGATATCCTTTTTGGTTTGATAAAAATTGGTCCACTTCAATAAGTTCATTAATAATGTCGTTTTTCTCACCAAGTTTTGCAACTATTCCAAGTGCTGGTAATTCAAATTGTGTCCCATATTTGTAGCCTCGGTTTCGCAAATCTTCATATAAATTTATTACATCATGTGCATTCCCATCTGTAAGTGCAAGAACATGGCTTAGAGCTTGTACAGCGTTACTTTTGCCAAATTTCTCTTTACATTCCTCGTAATGTTTTTCGATTTCTTCGTTAAGTAATTTGGTTGATTTTTCTGATAATGATAATAATAAGGAAAATACACTATCTTCGTTAGATGTTAAAAATGGGTGGTTGGCCCTCATATCTGTATAGATTTCTTTGGCTCTTGTGGTGATTTGTTCATAATCTGTTGTATATTCGGTCATTATCATAGCTCCTAGAGCCAAATATTCTGAACCTGAAAACTCCGCTTTTAATTCAGAGTATAATTTTATAGTTTGTTCTAGTTTTTGTTCGGGATTATCAGAAATAGAAAGCATACAAATAAAAATAGTGTGCGAATAGCCTCTAAAATTCATGGATAAACCAAATGTATTTTTGGTAGCATTTTTTAATAAATTTTTACAATCTTCTAGCTTTTGGGGGTCGGCAAGTTGACCTTTATCAGCAAATATCATAGCACAAATATGATAAATCTGATGGTCTGTAAATATAAAGATTTTTTTTAGGATATCCCTATTTTCTATAAACAATTCACATATTTGCTGGTTTTTCATAACGCACCTCCTGCCCTTAGTTTATCACAATTACTCAAAAATAACCTGTAATTTTCATATATTCAAAAATTATCCAAAATTTGTTATTAAACTTGCATTTTTTATATATCGTCCTGTATACTTATATAAGGAAAGAAAAATTTTTTTATGAAAGAGGGCATAACATATGCAAAAAATCGCTACTGTAGAAGGTACAAAAAACATTATTAATAAATACCCTTTTGCTTTTCAAAAGAAATTCGGACAAAATTTTTTGGTTGAACCAAGTATTTTGGACAAAATTATTTCGTCTGCAAATATAACAAAAGAAGATTGCGTCTTGGAGATTGGTCCAGGAATTGGCAGTGTTACACAACCTCTTCTTGAGAAGGCTGGAAAAGTTGTGGCTATCGAGATAGATAATCAGCTAATCCCAATTTTGAATGAGCAATTTGGACACAACGAACATTTTAAATTAATCCATAAAGATGTACTTAAAGTAGATTTACAACAGCTTCTTGATGAGGAAGCTTGTGGAATGAAAATTAAAGTTGTAGCCAATCTTCCATATTATATTACTACACCAATTATTATGTTACTATTAGAAAGTAGGCTTCCATTGGAGAGCATTACAGTTATGGTGCAAAAAGAAGTTGCTGATAGATTAAATGCACCTGCTGGCAACAAACAATATGGGGCAATTACTGCTTCTATGAATTATTATTGCACATCAAAACTTGTTACAAACGTACCAAGACAATGTTTTATGCCAAGTCCAAACGTTAGTTCTGCTGTAATTCAACTTAATTTGCACAAAACTCCTCCAGTTGATGTTGGAAATGAGGAGCAGTTTTTTAAGATTATAAAGGGAGCATTTGCTCAACGCAGAAAAACTCTTTTAAATACACTAACTTCTACTTCTGATTTTGGAATAAGTAAAGACCAACTAAGGGACGTTTTGGAAGAAACAGGCATTGGGGCATCAACTCGTGGCGAAACTTTAGGAATTTATGAATTTGCAAAATTATCTGATGCCATTGATACTAAACGAATATAACTTTTACAAACAGCCTCGTACCAAATTTGGGGCTGTTGTTTTTTGTTCTAGGCGTTTTCAAATTTTCATATATATATAATATTAAGCAAGTACAAGAAAAGGAGATAATACAATGAATGTAAATAGTTTTATAACGTTAGATGAGAACACAAAAGGCTATTCAAGAGGCAACCACTCACCAACAGGTCACGTTACAATTAAAATGCCAGGGCGTATAAATTTGTATATCGAAGGGCTTCGTGATTTGGAACATAACCAAGAATACATATGCTATATTATGAGCAAAAATCAAAATAAAGCTGTGCGTCTTGGAAAAGTTACTCCTTCTACAAAACAAACAAATTGGAAAGTTGACTTTAAAAACATTGAGGGCAAAGGGCTAGAAGGACGTAATATTGACTGTTTTGCTATTGTTATCGAAGGAGCAAGTGCAGGAAGTTCACAAATAATTTTAATTGGGTATACAAATTCAGATAAATATTCAATTACACCTCTATTAGATAAAGCTATGCCTAAGAAAAAAAGTGAAGCTCAATCTCATAAACCTGTAAAAAAACCAGAACCAATAGCTACAAAACCTATCGAGAAGCCAACACCTGTAAAGCCTGTGGAAAAACCTCAAGCTACAAAGCCTATTGAGCCACAAAAACCAGTAGTTTCTGAGCCTCCTCGCAAAAAAATCCATGAACTTGTTGCCGAGAAGCAAAATAAGTTTAAAGAAGAGGGTAAGACTGAAGTTAAAGAAGAAATTAAGGAAGAATTAAAATCTGAAGCCAAAGACTCTGTTAAAGATACTATCCAAAATATTAAAGATAAAATTATTAAACCTGTAACTTTGCCTGAACTTAGTGAAGAATTTCCACTTCCAAACTTTGATGAGAACCCAGAACCTGTTATTATCCCTGAATTTGAAGAAGAAGTTCCACCAATGCCAAGTTTTGATGATGAACCTATAGATTTTCCTGAATTAGGAGGAGGGCTACCTCTTCCTAATAAGCCTGTAACTTTACCTGAACTTGAACAAGAAATCGCTGTTGCTGAGCTTAATGAGCCTGTAACTTTGCCTGAACTTGAACAAGAAACTGCTGTTGCTGAGCTTAATGAGCCTGTAACTTTGCCTGAACTTGAGCAAGAAACTGCTGTTGCTGATGCTAATGAGCCTATGACTTTGCCTGAACTCGAACAAGAAACTGCTGTTGCTGAGCTTAATGAGCCTGTAACTTTGCCTGAACTCGAACAAGAAACTGCTGTTGCTGATGCTAATGAGCCTGTAACTTTTGCTGAACTCGAGCAAGAAACTGCCGTTGCTGATACTAATGAGCCTGTAACTTTACCTGAACTCGAGCAAGAAACTGCTGTTGCTGATGCTAATGAACCTATAACTTTTGCTGAATTAGAACAAGAAACTGCTGTTGCTGATGCTAATGAGCCTGTAACTTTGCCTGAACTTGAGCAAGAAACTGCTGTTGCTGATGCTAATGAGCCTGTAACTTTTGCTGAATTAGAACAAGAAACTGCCGTTGCTGATGCTAATGAACCTATAACTTTTGCTGAATTAGAACAAACTGTACCTACGTTTTTTAATTCAAATAGACCACCATCAACTTCACAAGTAGGAGGAAGACCAAATAGCAATAACCCTACTGCCTTCCCTGAACTTGGTGGGTTGCCTTTACCTGATTTAAGTAATAACCCTACTGCTTTCCCTGAACTCAAAATTCTCCTGGAACTTTCCTCCATATGATGTGGGATTGCCATGCAGTTGCACAGTTCTGGGCTGATGTCGCGTCCACTTTATCTGATTTGGTATCAGTGTCAGTCCCAGCCTCAGTTCCAG
>LNZR01000020.1 GCA_002007365.1 Epulopiscium sp. Nele67-Bin005
TCAACTATAACTCCTGCTATAGGCATAAATATAATTGTTGGCAACATACTCAAAACTACAACTATAGATACCATAAACGTTGAGTTTGTCATATCATATACGCATTTTGCTATTGCCATATTATAAATAATATCTCCAAATAAAGATACGGCTATCCCTTGCCACAACAAAAGTGTATTTTTATTTACTAATTCTCTGTTAAACATAAGCTGTCCCCCCTACAACATTATTATATATTTTATATATTAATATTGCAAACCAGTTATTCCCATCAAAAAAGCACCTCTAATTTTAGAAGTGCCTATATCAGTTAAAATTTATATTTAATTCGTTAGTGAATTGCTCCATTTGAGAAGTTAAACCGTATATTTTCACAGTCATTGACTCCACATGTTGATAACTTGTATATGTAAAACTATTTTCATTAATTTCTGTAGTTTCATAGTTTAGGAGCAATTGTTCTTCATAATCCTTACTTGTACTCTCTACAGTTTTACCATATATAAACGTAATTGTATATTTATCACCGTTATCATTCTCAAAATTCAAAAATACTTCACTCTTTGTCCCATCTTCTAATAGTTGTTGTTTGGCATCTACAAATCTATATCCACTTATTGGGTTATCAATTGTAGGGATTATATGGCGATTAAGACGGATAGCATTAGGATTTATATCCCTAAAATGAGTTTCATTATTTATATTTGATATATCCATAGTTGATATCATTTGCACCAGCTTATCCACTAAATTTGCAATTAATTCCATATCCAAAATATCTAATGGATTTTCTTCAAAAAACCATTCACTATTATATTTGTTATCAGTAATTAAAACTGCCTCTATCCCTTGGTGTATAAAAGGATATTGGTCACTTGATCCTTCTGTATTATTAGTTAAATCCAAACCGTTATCTTGCAAAAATATTGACCATCTAGTATTTGTTCCATCTGGAGTTGCTATAGTTATTTCATCGCTATAAACATCACCAACCATATCAATATTTATAACACCAATAATATTTTCTCTATCCTCATATGAACGTTGATAAATATGCACTCTTGAGCCTGTTAAATAATACTCTTCAGCCCCAAATAAAATAAATTCTATATTAAAAGGTAGCTCATAATTTTGTAATAATTGAGCAATTTCCATCACCGTAATTACACCACTACCATTATCTATAACTCCATTTACAAGAGTAGTTGTATCATAATGTGCCGATAATATAAGAGTTTTTTCTGTATCAACTGCCGCTGGTTTGTATGCAATTAAATTGCCTGATGTATATAAAGCATTTTCATTGTATGGATTAAAGTCAAAAAAATCTCCAAAAAAATATGAGTCCATATTTTGTTTGTATACATCAAAAGTTTCTATGTGTGTTTCATATCCAAAAGATTGAAATTTATCTGTAAATAGTTGGATAACTTCTTGATTTTCTTCCAAATTTGAAGACCTTGGTTGTTGACAAATTGCCTCCAATAGCTCAAACATTCTGTATTGGTCGGCAGTTTGTACTGACTGAGATATGTGTATATTTTCTTGTGGTGTAGCACATATAGATATTGAACCAAACATCATTAATGCACTTAGTAATAAAGATTTTTTCATTTGCATTCCTCCTAAATATTTGTTAGTACAATTATATACCTAACTCAAACAAAAAAACATACCATATTTGGCATATTTTAAATTTTATATAAAAAAACACCTCTAATTTTAGAAGTGCTTTTTATTAATTCATATTAATTGCAAAATTTATTATTTATCATATTGTCTAGCAGTTACTATTAATTTTAACACTTCACCAATATCATTAGAAACTACCACCTTAAAGTTTTCATGAACACCAGAAGGATTAGTAAAAGTACGTGTTAAAGATTTACCCGCTTCAACCGTTCTTGTCCCCATATCTATCCCGTCCATATATATTTTAAAATTCACTGTTGTATTCCCATTATTTTCTACGTAAATACCTAAAGCATTACCTTCTATACTTGAACATGTAAATGACTTACTATAATCCCTTACATCATAATAATAATCCGACAGATAAGTTTGAGAACATAGAGTTGGAAATACATTTGCATCTACTTCACTTTCTACTTCAACCGATACTTCATTTATTATTCCTCTAACTGATACCTCACTTTCTACTATTGGTGCAACTGCTTTACCTGCAAATGTTGATGTTGTTCCTGTTATTGCTACAAGTAATGCCAATCCCATTACTAAACTTTTTTTCATTTTATTTCCTCCTATAATTTTGAATTTATGTATGACTTCGCCTTACTAAAAACTATTGTATAATATTATTAAAATAAAAAACATACCATTTTTGGTATGAAAAAACAATTATTTAGAAATCTTATTTGTTCAGTCATGATAGCAATAATAGGGCTACCTATCTATACAAGTATAGAAGATAACCCAACTATTATCAGTGGTTATGCTACTGAAGATACGGAAGAGTCCTAACCTCATTCTCTATAAAATCCATCGAATATGAATTTTTTCTTAATTCAGCAAATATATACGCTATTTCCATATAACGTATATATTTTTTTTGCTCAATTTCTGTAAGATTTCTTTGTTGTTCAATCTCCTTTCTATAATTCCAACCAATATCAATATAAAAATTATCCAATTGACAACAATGATCTTTTTCTAATAACAACTCCAGTAAATCACTAAGCATCTTATTTGATTGCTCAAAATCACCCATGTTTCCTCTTATGCTAGAAATTTCCTTCATGCAAAATGTATATATATGATAGCGATTTTCGTTAAATTCTTTATCTGTAAAATAGTCTTCTATTATAGTTGCCCATTGTAAAATCTCTTTTTTCCTTCCTAATCTATCTGCAACTTGCAATAACTTTGCTATAATTAAAACTTCTTGATTGGAAAAATAATGCACCTTAGCAGTAAATAATTTTTCTACTGGCAAAGTTAAATTTAATATTTTTAATAACTCATCATACAACTGCTCCATAGTTATTTGTTTACGCTGAAACTGAATTCTTAGCTCCACATTTGTTATAAACTGCTGATTAATTTTGTTAGTCATATCCACTTTTGATTTTAGAATTTCTAATTTGAGGGCAATTTCATCATACCTATAACCAGCTAATCCCTCTGAAATCTGATAACGCAATCTATAAGTTTCCAAACTAGTAAATGGTATTCTATCGCTAATTAAATCTCCAGTAAGGTTTACTTTCTCCAATAATTTGGCACAAGTTTTAAAGTTAGTTTTACACTTATTATTTTCCAGTCGGGATATCGTTTTTACGTCACAAACACCCTCTGCCAAATCCTCCTGACTTATCTTCAAAATTTTACGCCGAGCTTTTATTACCTTTCTAATTATGTTGCAATCAGTTATAGAATAAATCTCAAAACTGCCTACACCCTCCCAATCAAGTTGCTTATTATTCATTTCAAAAACTTCCACAATAGCATCACTTAGACGTTCCAATTTAACTCTTTGCTTATCATCTTCTCTAATTAAACTTAACTTTATTTGCAAAATTGCAGGTAAATTTGTATAATTTCCAAATTTTATTAGATATTCAATTGCTCTATCACACAAAGGTATTAAATATAAGTGTTGGTTGGTATCAATCAAATGTTTGGATAATCGCAAAACTACTTTTGGATAATATTTAGCTACAATCAAATTTATATTAGTCTTTTTCTCAAAAAAATCCAACAGTTGATTATAAACCTCAGTTGCCTTTTCAAAATCTACTTGTTCCAAAATTAATGCATACCTAAAAATAAAATGGACTTCCCAAAAACTTAATAATAATTGATTTAGTGGAACTTGCTCAAAATTTGGTACGGTCTGGCAAATAGCTTTTTTGTATTTTATCGCTATTAATTTTGGTGGCTTGTCCATCTGCTCATCAATGAGTGCTTTAGCATACAAATAAAATTGAGTATGTATACTAAAATCTGATTGGGCAACTCTCTTATAATTCTCAAGTTTTTTATTTGCCTGATTTAGATTTTGCTCCTCAATATACTTCAAAATTTGTTTTCTATCCATCTCCAAATCCCATTCACTATCTACTAAATAATTCTCATTCATTACTCGGTCTACCCCTAGACGTTGCAACAAAGTATCAATTACTATTCTCTCAACATAAACATCATTATGATGCAACTTAATTAAAGTTGTATAATGAGATAGACCATTTGTCAAAACAGCCTGTGTATAATTTTGATCCTTGCGTGTCTTCTCAATATATTCATTAATAAATCTCATATACTCACCCCTTTTTTATTTAGACGTATAATAATTGCATTTTGTTCCTATATTTATAAAATATTAATTTTATACAATATCCCAAAATATAGCTGGTGTCATACTTTTTTTATTATTTTCATCTAATATATAAAGCAGTTTAGGAGGGGTGTTATGTCCGTATTTAGAATATTATCATTTGAAGGTGGAGGAGTACGAGGAGCATTGTCAGTTTGTATTTTGGGACGATTAGTAAAGTATTACCCCGAATTACTAACCAAAACTACACTATACACAGGCACTTCCACAGGTTCATATATATCATTGTGTTTAGCAAATAATTTGCCACTTTCCACCCTAGAAAATCTATATAGTGTTGAGACCTCAAAACATATTTTTACGCTTCCACGTCCAAGTATAATTATGCCTAAATATAATAATAAAAATCTTAAAAAGGTACTTAGTAATACGTTCCCAAATAATACAACTCTTGAAGATTTACCAAACCTAGTTTTTATTCCTTCATTTAATGTAAAAGGTTATAATAATAAACAAGTTGTATTTTTTAATAATATAACTCCAAATGAAACTTCCAAAGAAACTGTTGTTAACACTGCTCTTTATAGCTCAGCATTTCCAACCGTTTTTCCGTCATGCAATAGCTTTATTGATGGTGCTATAATTAATAATGCTCCAACAGTTGCTCCTATATTATTTATGCGCTCAATATCACAAAACAAATATCCTATATCAGACTTTAGATTATTATCAATAGGAACAGGGTACTACCCAACCAAAATCAACTCCAACATTAAAAATTGGGGAACATTACAATGGGGCATATCTCCACATAAAAATACACCTCTTCCACTACTTGATATATTATTGTTTGCACCCCTTGAGCTAAATTATCAATATAGCAAAGAGCTACTTAAAAATAACTTTTTTGCAATTAATCCACTACTCCAAAATCCAATTTCTATGGACTCCTACAAACAAATTCCTCTGTTATACGAAATAGGAAATAAATTGGACTTATCAGATGCACGCCGATTTATTGAAAACTATTATCTAAAGTAGCTTTATCAATTGAAAATCTTATTTGTAATTTGGTACACAAAAAAACTGTAAACGACCCAAATATCGTCTACAGTTTTTTAAATTTGTACGAGTTTCT
>LNZR01000021.1 GCA_002007365.1 Epulopiscium sp. Nele67-Bin005
TGTGTCAGTAATGAGAGAGTCAAGTGTTTCCCTTTAAATAATGATGGAACAGATTTATAGTCAAAACGTAACCAACCTGATTCTTTATAGACTCTTACAATAGTATAAAAAAGAAAATGTATCTTTTAAATACAAAATTGACTTAATTATTAATATATAAACTGTGACAGATCACCTTCTCTTGAGATTATGACACAGACTCTATTAACCACTAACCTATTATATGAATTCCTGAATATAATCTTTGGTTATTTGTTAGAAAACCCACTCTCTCTGGTTCTATAATGAAAAGAACATTGTGAGAGGTTTGATTCCCTTATTAATACATTAAAATGTCAAAGCTATATGTTAAAATGTCAAACCTATTAATGGTACTGCCAGTCTGCGGAGCTAAAATGTCAGCAAGGAAACAAATACAGAATGCAACGAACACAAGAAAGGGTGTGCTGGTGTAAATGCTGGATACTGTAAGTGCAACAGTCCTATCTGAAAGATTCATTCAAACAGCGCAAAAACCAATGAGTTTGTTGAAGGCAGCTGTAAACCAATAAATACCAGGGTCTGACTGATGGGTGGGATTTTTGGAGTCGTTGCTGATGCCAATATAGCCTGGTAAACCAGACCCATAATTCACTTTGCGTACAAATTCACTTTGTGAAAAGGGTCTAGCCACACTCCATCAGGGATTCTTTGCAGAATTTGAATCCTAGTAGGCGTGATATCAGGTTAAGTGTAAAACTACTGGAGCAGCGATAAACCACTTAATGTATGCACCGCACACAGCAGAAAAAAGACTCCCACTAAAAGCTCCTATTCTTCCCTACGTGTAGCAAAAAAACAGTACTTTCCAGGATGCCAAGGTTGTTATTCGTCTGGTTGGAACATTCCTTTCATTTAATATTAAGCAGTTTTCAATAACAAAGGGTTTTTGGTAGCCTGGTTCGCTTTGTAAAAAGGCTGCCGCCATGATTGAACTACAGTAGACAAGCGTTTGAGGTCTACGTCATCGAACTTAAAAACCCCTCTAGTCGCTGATTGGTCTGGCCAAAAATTTGTCTACTGCAATGCTAAAGACAACGCTCAATGACACGACTAGCATTCTCTAGCAAACTCTGACTAAGCACTTTAAAGAAGGCCGGGCCAATATGGGATCCATACCAATATTAGGGAGTAAGAAAATTCCAATATCCGATATATCAGCTGATAAAACGTTGATATATAATATTGGTTAAATGTGGTTATCAAATATGTGTGACAAAGGTATGTAATGGAGGCAGGATATCTGACAAACTTTATTTCAAACATCAGTGCACTGAACAGTTAACACTTTAATTACCAATTTAATAATGGGCCGCCCTCTGCTGGACAAACTACATAATTACACCATTTTAAATCACTAGTCCAAGCATTTTTTCCAGCCTTAAAAAACACTTTTAATATCGTTGCATACAGAGAATATATGCAGATATACAATAATATCGGAAAGTATCAGTGATATTGGCTGTTAATATTGGCAAACCAATATATCTGTTCTTTTTTTATTCAAAATTTATGTACTATACTTCAAAAAACTATCATAAAGTTATAATTCCAGCTTCTTTGACCCAAACAAATCACTTTTATTTAAAAATTTTCTAAAATTTATAATCTTTTTATATAAACTGTGGTATAATTAACGTACATAAGCAAACTAATTTAATTTTGAGTATTATTTTTAAGGAGGATTTTGTTATGCTAGTTAAACATATTATGATACCTGTTGAAGATTTAACAACTGTTAAAATTAACGACAGCGTTAAGGATACATTAGACCTTATTAATTCAAAAAATCTATTATCTTTACCAGTAGTAGAAGGCAAAAAATTTATTGGGGTTATCTCGCAAAAGTGCATTTTTGAAGACTATTTTTCATCTGATGAAAGCAAAGAAGAATTTTTAAAAAGACCAATTTCAGAATTTATGAGAACGACTCAACGTTGTGTTCAGCAACATGATATCGTTGAACGTCCAGCCAAAATTTTAAAAGATGAAAACACTCAATTTATCCCTGTTGTAAATAGAAAAGATGAATTTTGTGGCATCGTTACACACAAAGCAATCTTCACTACATTTACAAATATTTTAGGATTTGGGCATACTCGTTTAGTAATTACAATGCATGAAATTAAAGGACGTTTGGCAAAACTTACTGATATTATCCACAAACAAGATGGAAATATTATTAGTATTGCCGAAATTAACGTAGATTTAATGGATCTTAGAGAAGTAATTTTACGTGTTGATGTTGATGATGTAAAAAAACTTGTTAAAAAGATTGAGGATAATGGATTTAAAGTTATTCGTGTTGATACTGAAAAAGATTTAGAAAAAATCAGATAGTTTTTAGAGCTTCTTTTAAATAAAGAAGCTTTTTTGATTTTCCAAAATCCAGAAATCGTGATAATGTTACTTTTATGTCCATTATTAATTAAACAATTCAGATTTAGGCTTGTTTCTTTAAAAATAATATTTAATTTTTGGAATTTTTTTAAATTAAAAAATACTTTACTTCTAAATTTAGTTATAGTATAGTTTTTTGATAAACCTTTTTAACTTTAGGAGAATACAATGGATAAACATATTTTTTATATGAATGAAGCACTGATAGAGGCTGATAAAGCTTTTATGCATGATGAAACACCTATTGGAGCAATTATTGTACACAAGGATAAAATAATTGGGCGTGGTTGCAATTTGAGAAATACCAAAAAAAATCCTTTGGCTCATGCCGAAATTATCGCAATTAATGAAGCTGCTCAAACCATTGGCGATTGGCGACTTGAGGAATGCACTTTATACGTAACGCTTGAGCCATGTCCTATGTGTTCTGGCGCTATAGTTCAGGCTAGAATTCCTACTATAGTTTTTGGTGCAAACAGTCCAAAATCTGGTTTTGGTGGCTCGATATTAAATATCTTTGAGATGAATGAACTCAATCACCGTTGTGAAGTTATTCGGGGAATTTGCGAAGAAGAAGCTATGGCCAAATTAAAAAAATATTTTAAAATGATGCGCCAAAAATCTAAAAAAACTACTTTAGAAAATTAACCTAAAGTAGTTTTTTATTTAATCTATTAATTTTAAATTCTCATCTATATAACCTACATCAATTAACGCTGCAAGCACTTCTTGTTGTCTCGCATTTCCCAAATTTGTATTTACAGAATATAAACTTGGGGCTTGTGGTAAACCTGCCAAAAACGCTGATTGTTCAATTGTTAATTCACTTGGGGCCTTATCAAAAAATTCCCAACTTGCTACCCCAATTCCATAAGAATTTTTGCCATAAAAAATTATATTTGCGTAAAATTCAAAAATTTCATCTTTTGTATAATGACGTTCGATATTCATTGCCATAAAAATTTCGGCAACTTTTCTTATTATAGTTTGCTCACTCGTAAAATATAAATTTTTAGCTAGTTGCTGAGTTATCGTACTACCACCTTGAACAATTTTCTTTGCATAAAAATTAGTAATTCCAGCTCGTACAATTCCTATAGGGTCAAATCCTCCATGAAGCTCAAACCTTCTATCTTCAACAGCTATTAGTGCATTTATAAAATGAGGACTCATATCGTCAATCGTAGTGTAGCCATACTGTTGGTATAAAAGTTCTATCTTTTCTTCAAGTGGAGCTTGCTCTATTACATCTCTATAATAAATATATCCTGAGCCTCCTAAAATTATCCCTACTGATACAAATAATAGTATTATTATTAAAAATATTCGTTTTATTATACGTTTCATTATTTCCTCCCTCCTTTTCAAAATAGCATTTTTGATTGATGTCTATCTATTTTACAACTATTCACAAACTTGTACAACAATTTATTAAAATGTTATATTATTTTTAGCTCTCTTACCTAAACAAACTTATTTTTTTAGTGTATAATCATTAAGTTGTAATTAAAAAATTTTAAGGAGGATTACCATTGAAAAACATATTATCTTGGGCAAAATATAATGATTTTCCAATTTTAAAGTTCAGTTTATGGATAATTGGAATTATATTTAGTATAAATTTAGCTCCAACCATAAATATACATCAAATGTTTTATTTATTTAGTAATCTTTCAGCTATAAAATATTTAATCTTTTTAACTATATCGCTTGGAATTACTGGAGTTTATAGCTATATTATGCCTACAAAACTTAATAATTTGATGGCTAAATTCAAATTCTCACCAACTTATTTTTATATAACCCAAAAATTTAATACTTATAATATAACTCTTATTAGTATTATAAAAAATAAGTTATTTATGAGTTGTAAAAATTGTGATAAAGAAGAATGTTTTAATGTTAACCTAGTGAATTTGCTAATTATGGAGCTTCTACTTTTAACATATATTTTTTATAGTTTTGGTTTAAATATACCTATTTTAATAATTGCAGTGTTGTTTATAATATCAAAAATCATTAGTACTATTGCCAATATGCGTAGTGATTTTGGAATTTTAGAGCTTACCATTTTAATTACGTTTTCAACAAATATTTCTTATATAGAAAAATTAACTACATCACTAATTACTTACCGAGTTGTGTATTCTCTTATACCAATGGTTACTAATTTTATTTGCCAACAGTATAAAACTAATGTTGATAAAATACAAAAATTTATTTCATTACATCAATACACAACATTCAAATTATTTTTTAGCTATATTTTTTTTATTATAATAACTATTTTATACTTACCAAAATTATTTTTAGATAGCTCATTTCATAAATTTATTTTATTTACAATAGGATTATGCATGGTATTTTTGACAAAAGGAATAGTTCATAAAGTAAAATGTTCCTATTATATTACTTTAACTTTATTAATTTTATATATAGCTCTAAATTTATTCAGTGGGAGTACTTTGACCAAAATAGCTCTTAATCTAATATTATTTTTATTTTTAGCAACTTCCAAAAACCTTTTTTATCGTAAAAATAATAAATTTACACTCAAAATTTTTGGACAATATATACTATTAAATTTAGTTTTAAGTATGGGATATTTAATTGTTTTTCTTATGTTTCAGGCAGAATATAAAAATTTTATTTCAACTCAAGAATTTATACTATCTACTATACTTATAATTATTGCCAGTTTTATAGCAACTATAACACAATTGCAAAAATTAAATTTTATTCCTCCAACCAAAGATGAGCTTCATCAATTAGAAGTTTTATTAAATAATTACGGAGGAAATTGTACAAGTCATCTAATATTTTTGAATGATAAGATGTTATTTTTTACCAAAAACAAAGAAGTTTGTATTGTATTTAGGCCGTATAATAATAAGCTTATTGCACTAAGTGACCCAATAGGAAATACTCTACAATTTAAAAATGCTATAAATGAATTTAGATTATACGCCAAAAATTTTAATATGACTCCTGTTTTTTACCAAATAAACGAAAAATATCTTTCTATTTATCATGAAAATGGTTTTAATTTTTTGAAACTTGGAGAAGAAGCAACTTTACATCTTAGTGAATTTACTTTGGCTGGCAAAAAAGGAGCGTCTCTTAGAACTATAAAAAATAAGATGAACCGTGGAGAATTTGATTTTGATATAATTCACCCACCATTTAATAAAAATGTCACACAAAATCTTAGATTGGTGTCCGATAAATGGCTAGATGGTCGCAATGAAAAAAGATTTTCATTAGGTAGTTTTGATATTAATTATTTAAATTTATCTCCAATTTGCACAATCCAAAAAGATGGGGAACTTTTAGCATTTGCAACGCTTATCCCAACTTATGAAAAAGGAAAAGTGGCAGTTGATTTGATGCGTGTAATTCCAGAACCCCCAAATGGTACGATGGACGCACTTTTTATAGGAATTATAGAGTGGAGTATACAAAATAATTATACCCATTTCATCTTAGGAAAAGCCCCACTTTCCAACGTTGGAGAGCAACATTTTGCTATTTTCCAAGAAAAAATTGTGAAATATTTTTATATGTATGGCAACAAAATTTATAGCTTTATTGGTCTTAGACGTTTTAAAGAGAAATTTCACCCAACTTGGGAAGGAATTTATGTTGCATATCCAAAAAACACCAATATTTATATCACAATAATTCAAATTAGCAAACTTATTTCTAATAAGCAAAAATAGAGGAGGATTTTAGTTCCCCCTCTTTTTCTTATTTTTTTACTGAAAACTTTTCAATTTTGTTAAAAATTTTGTCGTCTAATTCCTTTGAAGTAGCATTCATTAATAATTCTACACCTTGAACATAATTTTTAATAGGGTAAATATGAAATTGACCTTTATTAATAGCTTCAATTATTTCATCACACAAAATTAAACTATTTCTGTTTTGATATGGGATAATTACCCCTTGATCCATAGTTCTTCCAAGCTCCTTGCAAGCAAAATAAAATCCTTCTATCTTCTTACTAACCTCTCCAACTGGTTGAATTTCTCCAAATTGATTGACAGACCCTGTAACTGCGATACTTTGATTAATTGATAAATTAGATAGGCTTGATAAGATTGCAAATAATTCTGCTGCTGATGCACTATCTCCATCAACTTGAGTATAATTTTGCTCCATACAAATTTTGCAAGATATGTTTGGTTCAAATTCTTGCGCATAATGATATCCCAAAAATCCCTCTATAATTTCTACCCCTTTATTGTGAATATTCCCACTAAGCCCAGAAACTTTTTCAACGTTAATTAAACCTCTTTTTCCTTTATACGTTGTAGCTGTAATTTTGATTGGGCAAGAAAAATTTTCGTCTTCAATTTGATAAACAGCAAGCCCATTTACCTGACCAACTTTTCTATCTTTAACATTTATCATAACTACCTCATTATGATAATTTTCCTTCATATTTTGCAAAACTCTATCTCTCATAACCTTATGAATTTCAAGTACTTTACCCACTTCTTCTATAGTAATATATTTCTTTGAAAATGTACTTGCTTCTCGTACTAATGATTTAAGTTTAGTTAAGTCTGTACTCAACTTAATAGATGTTTTAGCTCTAATTTGAGTATACTTTATAAGCTCAAGTAGTGCCTCACAAGTAAGAGGGGGCAGATTCTCTTCTTCACATTGATAGTTAATTTTTGAACCAATTTGTTCCACCAATTTAGGAGTATAATCAACCTCATCTTCAAACTCCACTTTAACTTGAAATAGCTCTCTAAAATGTTTGTCATAAGATGATAACACTTCATAAATCTGATAATTACCTACAATAATAACTTTTATAGGCATACTAATTTTTTGTGGATTTAATGTTGCTCCTGATATAATATTTTTCAAATTTAAACTTCCCTCTAATAATACCTCTCTAATTGTTAGCCACACTTCCATATTCTCGGCAACATCTTGGGCATCTAAAATTAAAAATCCACCTCTTACACGGTGTAATAAACCTGCTTGAATATCAGTAAAATCAGTAACTTCATCAACTTTTCCAATAAGCTTTGCAACACTTAGCACATCAGTAACACAAACTGGAGACCCTTCTATATTTTCATTATTTACTAACAAATTTACCTCGTATTTTTTGGCCAAATCTGCTGAAGTTTCCTTATTAAATATAGGTAAAAAGCTTTCCATTGGTTCAACCTCATCTTTAATAAATACCGATAAATTTTCAATAATATTTTCTAAGATATCATCAAAAAATTGTAATACAGATTGATACGTAGAATATTTATTTTTAAGGTGCTTTAGCATAGAATTCGCTGATTTTATAACTTCTTCCTCAACCAAAATATCAAGATGATGCTCCAAATTATCCTCAAGTTTTTTGATTTCTTTAACAACTTGCTCAGCATATGGGGCAAGCTTTATCATATTATTATTTATATAATTTTTATCTTTTTGTGGCAAATTATTAACTTGTTCTTGAGTTAAAATTTTGCGTTTGTATATTGGAGAAATTAAAATTTGTTGCTCTTCTATCGTCAAAACACAACCGAGCTTTTGTGATATTTTTTTTAGTTTGTTAATTAACTTTTCCTTTCGGTATAACTGTTTTGCAATTAATAAATTTTTCTGTTTCAAAAAAGATTTCTTCAAAACACACTGGTTCAACTCTTCTTTCACAAATAAACTAAATTCTTTCATATCATCTTGAAACTGCTTGCCCAACCCAGCCTCTAAATATATTACTTCTGGACTATTTGGCAACTTAAAATTATTTATATAACAAATATCATCTGGAGTAGATTTTGATTTTGCAAAGTTACGTATAACCTTTTCTATATCTTTAAAAAAGTCCTCTTCGGCCTCTGATACTGCGTAAATATTATAACCTTTATGGTGTAAATTTAGACCAAACTCCAAAACTTCCAGAGCTTTTGTTTGACCTAACATAGTTTCTAATTTTGGTAATTGGTGGGTAGTTTCAAAAGAAAAATCGTTCACCTTAAAGAGATTTTCCAATTGATTTTTAGTCAATTCAATTTTATTCATATAATGTAATCCCCCTCTCCTTATACCATATTCACTTGAGGAGAATAAATTTCCAAATTATTTCAAATTTTGACATTTTATTTCTAAGGCAGTATAATATTTAATCTCATTATAATAAAAAAAGGCAAGAAGATTGGTTTCTTCTCACCTTATTTTTATTGATAAAATAACTCTACATTGTATCCATAACCTTCTAAATTGTCAATCACTGTTCCATCACTAAGTAAATGGGCTGCTCCTACAACTACAAAATACGTATTTTCGCCTTCAGTTTCTAACATCTGCGAAATTTTTTGGGCCATTTCTTTATCTCGTTTTCCAATTAACATCTGCCCTACCTCTGTAGTTGTGTCTATCTCCATCATTTCTCTAAATCCTTCTATATCACCCTGAACCCAATAATCTATCCATGTATTAAATATCTCACCATTAGAAACTTCAGCAGGATTTAAAATGCTATCAATTGTTAAATCCAAATATTCCAATTGGCCACCAAGCGATAAATTATTAAAAAACTCTGCCTGATTAATAATACCCTCAAGTTCAACAATCTCTTTCTCATACTCCATAGCTTTTCCTAAATAATATGCATCAATCCCCATTGCTTGCTTAATGTCCTCACCATCTTCATCAATTAGCATACTAAATAGCTCAAGCGTGTTTCCTAATGCCCAAGGCTTATACATTAATAAATCTTGTGTAGGAATTCCAATTTTTTCACTAGCTTGTTCAATTTTTAAGTACATTTCATCATCAATATCATCAAGCAAAGAACCTTCTTCATACATCATAACTTGCATAAAATATAACATCTCTTCTTGATTATCACTTAGTATATTCGCCTCCACAACTAACGTGTCAGACTCCAAAAATGCTTGCTCAAGTTTTTGATTAATTGGGTATAAATCTGGAGTTCCAATGTGAATTGAACCTAATAAATATACAGTATTTCCATTGTTTTGAACTTGCCAAGCTAATCCTTTTGAACCAGCCTCAAACTCACTATGCATATGGTTTATAAATCTAGTTGCCAAAGTTAATGCTTCTACAGTTGTACAAAAATCATCAAGTCTAAGACCATCATAATCACCTAATAAAAGTTCGTTTTCTACAAAATAATCAACAGCACTTGTAGCAGTTACTTCCTTATATATAGCTACAGAATTAAACAGTCTATTTACAACATCTGCACGTGTTTGCGCTACAAAAGTTTCACCTTCTAACCAATTTTCATCTATAGTTAATGAAAGATTAGCTAATTTTTGAGTTACATTTTCTATTAATTCATCTAGCTGAATATCTCCAATTGGCTCTGTTGCATTTAAGTAAAAATCCGTTGGGTAAATTCCATAATTTGACCCATCTACTATTGTTGGGCTTAACCAATCTGCCATTTCAACTGTTTCTGTTGCTACTACTGGTTGTGCAAACAACATAAGTCCTGCCAAAAATCCATATCTTAATTTCATATTTAATCTCCTTATTTACTTTTCAATTTTTTATCTATTAAAAAGAGGTGGTATTTTTATTGCGTGAGTTTATCTTTAACACTATTGTTGCTGTTAAAAGACCCAACCCACTAGCCAAAATTACATACCAACAATTTGACTCTATCGTTATATGAGTAAATTTATTTATATAAAATACCTCTGGAGGACCCAAAAGTAATAATATCTCATCTAAAATAAAATTTAAAAAAACTATCCCCAATACATATATCATTTCTGATAATACAATAACCATACTTATAAGTTTTCGATTAGCCTGCATCTCGATGCCTATTTCATAAAAATTTACTACATTATCTAATGATGACATATACACAAAAAGTATAGGTATAAATACAAAGTAATCCCATTTTCTAAGGCTTAGATGTGGATTTAAATATGTTGCTATTTCTATTAAAGCAAATAATCCTAAAGTTAATATTGTAAACAAAAATCCTCTGCTACTCCAATATATCCTAAAAAGTTTTTTAATATCGCTCATCAGCAACACCCCTTCATATTTTTATATATTCTTTATATTTCTAGTGCGCCTTTTGTATAAATAAAAATACTAAAAAATACCTATTATAAGCCTAAAGCTCCCCCCTATAATTATAATGTACCTTCCCTCAACATACTACAACCAATTATTGTAAACAACAAATATAAACTTCCTATAAAGATTTTTGGACTATTATATTCACTGCATAAAAATTGATTAAAATCAATTAATCAAACAACATTCCTATCATACGATAAAATTTTCTTTTTCTCAACGAATATTTTCAAACTTTTTTGAGAATACTCCTAAACAGCTTTGAGAAATCTGTAATTTTTTGTTTTTCTTAGTAGTTTAGCTAGATTTTTTTAAACTTTTTCTGTATAATGTCCTTATTGTTGTATGGAGCAAGGACAACTGAGGAATAATGACTATATAAAACTTGCTAATATTATTTTTTTTATTTTGAAAGGAGGGGTTCTTCGTTGAATACATCAACGTCAAAACTTCAATTACACGGCTTTAATAATTTAACAAAATCACTTAGCTTTAATATGTACGATATTTGCTATACTCGCACGGAAGAAGATAAAAAAGCTTATATCGAGTATATAGATGAGCAATATAATGCCGAACGTCTTACTCAAATTTTAACTACTGTTACACAAATTATTGGTGCAAATGTTTTAAATATCGCAAAGCAAGACTACGACCCACAAGGAGCAAGCGTTACAATTTTAATTTCTGAAGAACCAGTTCATGATCAAAACCAAAGTATGAAGGTTCATTCGGCATCTCCTGGACCGTTACCAAATGTTGTGCTTGGGCATCTCGATAAAAGCCATATTACAGTGCATACATACCCAGAGTACCACCCATATGAGGGTATAAGCACGTTTAGGGCTGATATTGACGTGTCTACATGTGGAGAAATTTCGCCACTAAAAGCTCTAAACTATCTAATTCACTGTTTTGATGCAGATATTATGACTCTTGATTATCGTGTACGTGGTTTTACTCGTGATTTTACAGGAAGAAAAATATTTATTGACCACGAAATTAATTCAATCCAAAACTATATTCCATCTGATATTCGTGATTTATATAACATGATTGATGTAAATGTATATCAAGAAAATATTTTTCACACAAAATGTCGCCTAAAAACTTTTGATTTAAATAACTATCTTTTTGGATATACAACAGATGATTTACACCCTGGAACTTGCAAAGAAATCGCAAAAAAAGTTAAACATGAGATGGACGAAATTTTCTATGGAACAAATGTAGCAAGTGCTATGTTTGATATAGGAGCAAATGATGAACCAAGCTAAAACACCAATATTTTCAGGTGTGCTAGAATATGCTAACAAAAATATTACGTGTTTTGATGTCCCTGGTCATAAGAAAGGTCAGGGGCTTGATGAACTTCGTAACACTTGGGGAGATTTAGTTCTAAAAATGGACATCAACTCTTCTCCATCTGTTGATAATTTATCAAATCCATCAGGCATTATAAAAGAAGCTGAAGAACTTTTGGCTGATGCTTATGGGGCTGATAACGCTTTTATGTTGGTAAATGGTTCAACTTCTGGCATTCAATATATGATTATGAGTGCTGTAAATAGTGGAGATAAAATTTTACTCCCAAGAAATGTACACAAATCAGCTATTAATGCTGTCATTTTGGCAGGAGTAAGACCTATTTTTGTTGAAGCTGAACTGGATTTTGAACATGGAATAGTTAATGGAATTACTGCAAATAAAGTTCGCCATGCATTAGATTTAAACAATGATATTCGTGCATTATTTATAATTCACCCAACATATTTTGGAGCAACTTCCGATTTAGAAGAACTAATTAAGCTTTGTCATGAGAGAGGTGTCGCTGTTTTGGTTGACCAAGCTCATGGCGCACATTTTGGATTTCACCCAGATTTGCCAGAGAGTGCAACCAAACTTGGTGCAGATTTAGTTACGGCAAGTATGCACAAAACAGGTGGGGCATTAACTCAATCTTCAGCACTCTTTCATAATGAAGGATTAATTTCAAAATCAAGAGTTCGTTCCACAATCAATTTATTCCAAACTACATCAGCCTCATATTTATTGATGTGTTCGATTGATTTGGCCAGAAAACAACTAGCTTTAGAAGGCAAAGAACGATTAGATACTTTATTAAAGCTTACTATTGATGCAAAATCCAAAATTTCTCAATTAAACGGCTTTAGTTGTATCACTGCCAAAAATTATATTGGAAACGAAGGAGTATTTGGATTTGATGAACTCAAACTTGTAATTAACGTTAGAGAGCTTGGAGTTTCAGGATTTTTCTTGTATGATTTATTACTATCAGAATACCAAATTCAAATAGAGCTAGCTGAGCCATATGTAATTTTGGCAGTAGTATCATTTGGAGATACTCAAAAAACTTTGGATACTCTAATAAATGCACTAGAAGATATTAGTTTACGTTATTATAAAGTTGATAATACAAAATTAACTTTGGAATGTGCAGAAATAATTCCTCCAAAAATTTTGATGACCCCACGTGATGCATATTATCACGCCAAAAGATTAGTCCCTGCCAAAGAAGCTGAAGGGTTAATTTGTGGAGAAGCTATTATGATTTATCCCCCAGGTATACCGTTTATTATTCCAGGGGAGCAAATTAGTAGAGCAATTATTGAACATTATTTTTATTTAAAATCTCAGGGCATTTTGATTATGAAAGATAGTTATGACCCTGAAACAATTCTTATTATTGATAAAAGCATGGAGGATAACATGGTTGATTTATGGTACACAGAAAACCATCAAGATGATACAAAATTTTCAATTCAAGTAAAAGAACATATCCACTCTGAAAAAAGCGATTTCCAACAAATTGACTTCTTTACAAGCAATACGTTTGGAACATTTTTTACATTAGATGGACTAATGATGGTTACACAAAAAGATGAATTTATATACCACGATATGATTACACACGTTTCTATGGCTGTTAATCCTAATATCAAAAAAGTTTTAATTATTGGTGGTGGAGATGGAGGTACTGCACGTGAAGTCCTGCGTTATCAACACATCACACATGTTGACATGGTAGAAATTGATGAAAGAGTAGTACGACTTTGCCAAAAATATTTGCCACAAACAGCGTCACAACTAGATAAAGATGAGCGTTTACACCTTCATTTTGCAGATGGATTAAAGTTTGTACAAGATGCTCCTAGCGAAAGTTACGACTTAATTTTGGTAGACTCAACAGACCCAATAGGACCTGGAGAAGGATTATTTACGTATGAATTTTATAACAATTGCAAACGTGTTCTTAGTGAAGATGGAATTTTGATTAACCAACACGAAAGCCCATATTATGAAACTTATGCACACGAAATGAAACGTTCTCACTCAAAAATAAAAGAAACTTTCCCTATTGCAAAAGTATATCAATTCCATATGCCAACTTATCCATCAGGACATTGGTTATTTGGTTTTGCCTCAAAAAAATACGACCCAATCAAAGACTTAAAAGCTGATGAATGGAACGCTTTAGGAATTAAAACTAAATACTACAATACAGATTTACACACTGGTTGCTTTATGCTTCCTACTTATGTAAAAGAAGGCCTAGAAAACGCCTAAAAAAAAAGACTATACACCTCTTGTATAGTCTTTAAAATTTTACGCTTTAATTACTCTTCGCAAATTCATTCCTACCAACAAAACTGCAATAAACGAAGCCATAATTACAGTTTCTAACTTTATAACGTCCCCCAAAATTCCACCTATCAACTGCCCAAATAAAGAACTCAATAAAATTAGAGGAGTAGTTATTGAGCTAATTCTTGCTCGTAAATCTATAGGAATTTCTATCACCAACAAAGTTCCTAATATAGTATGAAAAATTCCATTAAAAAATCCATACAAAAAAGTTACCCCCACAACAACTTCAGCATAAGGGATTTCCATCAATAACATTGGAACACTCATTCCAACAATTGAAAACAACAGTACTCTATATTTATTTTTTTCAATATCCAAAATGCTTAGTAATACCGATGAGGCTATTCCTCCCAATGCCAAAAATCCCATAGCTATTCCGTATGTTTCTATACCAAAATTTCGCTCAAAAAATGGGAGTCGTAAAATCGCATAAATAGATAGAAGAAATACAATCGCACAATATGTAACAAGCAGTATTACATACGATTTCTGTTGATAGAAAAAAAGTTTACTCTCTACAAAATCAGCTTTGATTTGCCTAAAATTAAAATCCAGTTTATCTTTTGAAAGATTATCTTCTTTTACAGATACAAAAAGTTCACTAATAGCTGAAATAATAAAAGTTATTCCGTTTATAATAATTATTGCTGGAATATTAAACATAAGAAGCATTATCCCACCTACAAAATTACCAAAAATAGTTACACTATTAGAAATAATCATCGTAATTGAGCTTGCTCGGACTAATAAATTTTCTTTGATGATAAGAGGAGATAAAGTCATAATGGCTGGTCTAAAAAAAGCTTCACATATCCCTAAACTTAAACTCACAATACAAATAAGTACAAAATTAAACTCAAACACAAAACATATCCCTAATAAAATTGTTAATATCCCTCTAACAAAATCACTATAGACTAACACCATCTTTTTTGGAAATCTCTCAACTATAACTCCTGCTATAGGCATAAATATAATTGTTGGCAACATACTCAAAACTACAACTATAGATACCATAAACGTTGAGTTTGTCATATCATATACGCATTTTGCTATTGCCATATTATAAA
>LNZR01000022.1 GCA_002007365.1 Epulopiscium sp. Nele67-Bin005
CGTTAGAAACTCTTGATGAGTCAAGTTCAGTTGATTGACCATTAACAGTTGCAGTAATAGTTACTAAATCAGCAGGGCTACTAAAGCTTCCTTCTAATTTTAGAGTTACAGTTTCTTGGTTTGCAGTTACTAATGCAAATGTATCAATAAAGATATCTGAGCTATCAATTACAGAAATTGTTCCTGTTGCAGAACTAGTTACAAAATAATCTGCACCATTTCCAGTAACTTCAGCTACATAATCATAACTTCCAATATCTAATACATTTGTAGATAATCCGTAACTTCCTGAAGTTCCGTTACCATTGTATAAGTTAGTATCTTTAGTATCAATACTTACAGCATATCCAGTAAGGTTAGTTCCCAAGTTTAATGAAGCACCATTTCCTTCAATTACTGTTATGTTATAACCAGCTTTAGAGATGTCTGGTGATTGACCAATAGTAATAACTTCTTCGCTATTTGCAGTTTTAGCAACAATAGCAATAGTAGTTCCTTCTGATAATCCAACTTCACTAAATCTAATTGTAGCAGTTGCACTATCTCCTCTAGCAGCAAACTTATCTGTAATATCAATATCACCAGCTACGATAGTAACTTCTTCTTCAAAGTCATTCCATTCACCAGTTATTGTAAAGTCTAATAAATTATCTGCAAAACTATCAATTACAAATGACTCAAGAGTTGCATCTCCATCTGGAGTTTCAACATCTGGGATTTCAACATCTGGATCTAAATCATCGTCGTCATCGTCGTCATCATCATCGTTGTCATCATCATCGTTGTTATCGTCGTCATCATCGTTATCGTCGTCATCATCGTCATCGTCGTCATCACTATCAGGAGTAGTAGTTGGAGGAGTAACTGTTGTGTCGTCGTCATCATCGTCATCATCATCACCACTATCAGGAGTAGTAGTTGGAGGAGTAACTGTTGTGTCGTCGTCATCATCGTCATCATCGTCACCACTATCAGGAGTAGTAGTTGGAGGAGTAACTGTTGTATTACTAGAAATTGTTCCTGTAGCTGTAGCTGTATTAGTTAAGTAGAATAATGAGTCTGCTTTATCATCAACTAGAATTGTTACTGTGTGAGTACCTGTTGTAACTCCAGTATTAATTGTAGCTGTTTTTCCATCTGATGAAACTTCTCCAGAAGTAATAATTCCACTTCTTCCATTTACAGACCAGCTAATTTCATATAAGTGGTCTCCAAAATTATCTAAGATGCTTTCGCCAAATGTAATTTGAACTGTACCATTTCCTTTATCTACAACGCTTGTAGGTGTAGGAGCAGTTCTTGCAGTTCCTGATACACTTGTTACATATGAACCAATTAATGGAGCTGAAACAGTAACGGCTACTTGCTCACCAGCAACTAAACCAACATTGTTAATTGTTGCTTCGTAATTTCCAGTTGTACTATTTAATTTGAATGATGAATTAGCAACTTCACCTGGAGTAGCAACACTTCTAGCCATAGCTTTAGACCAGCTTACACTAACTTCTTCTGGTAAAGTAGCATCTGTGTAGCTACCTTTTTGAATGCTAAGTTTCATAGTATCATCAGTAAATGTAATGTGTGCTTCTGGAGCGTGTTCATTGCTATAAATTCTTTGGCTAATAGTAGCTTCTCTATAGCTTTCTCCAGCATTGATAGTAATTTCATAAGTTCCAGCTGATGGGAATACTGCAGAACCAAAAGTAACAGTATTTGCCGACACAAAATAGTTACTATCTCCAGAACCAAGCCCTACATACTTAACTGTGTTAGAAGATACATCTCTAATAGCGACAGATTGAATATTACTTTGCCAAGCTTCATCAGCTACATAAGCAATCTCAATTGGAACACCAGGAATAGCTTCTGTAGTATCTGCTGTAAGTCTTACAGTTTTAAGTGCTACTATATAATCATCATTAGAGTCTGAACTACTTGAACTTGAACTACTTGAACTTGAGCTACTTGAACTTGAGCTACTTGAACTTGAACTACTGCTTGATGCTGTAGTTGTTGTAGTAGTTGTAGAACCTTCTACTTTATCAGCAAGTTCAAAAGAAATAGTTCCATCAGCCAAAATATTGTCAGAAGTAATGTTATATTCATCAACTACAAATGTAAGTGCTGAACTTGATAATTCTGCTGTAGATGGAATTTGTTCAATAGTTACACCACTAGAAGCAATCTCAACGTGACCTAAATTAAATAGCCCTTCAAAATTACAAGCTGATTGTAATTCTAAGTTATTGATTGTAGTAAGTTCATCAGTAACTACAACACGAATTTTATCATCATACTTATCAATAATCATATCTCTAAAATAACAATCTGTTACGTAAACAGTGTTCTCACCACCACCCTCAACGATAACAGTTCCACGAACATCTACATTTTGTAACCATGCATCACCATCAGCAATACCTTGTGCCAAATATAAATCTCCATGAATTACAGAGTCTTTTAAAACAACATCTGGAGTATTAATAATAACGTTTCCAGTAGCAACAATTGAATGAGTTCCTGGAGTTACAATAAATTCTGCTGTCATTCTATCTAATAAAGAAACGATTTCTCCACGAGTAATATTTCCTTGTGGATCAAGAGTTCCATCTGGACGACCAGCTAAAAATCCTTGAGAAACAAGAATATCAATACTATCTTTAGCCCAATTAGAAATATCTCTTGTATCACTAAAAACTGTATCTGTATCAATAATTGTAGAAGTGTTTACTTTATCAAGGCTATACGCTTGTACAATTGCATATGCCACTTCCTCACGTGTTGCATAGTTGCTTGGTCTAAATTGAGTTCCGTAGTTGTTCATTACATCAGCTACACTAGCAACATAATCAGTGTACCATGCATTATTGCTAACATCTTGGAAAGAAACGCTTTGGTTTGGAATATGTAATCCGAATACTTTTTGCATAATAACAGCAAGCTCTGCACGAGTTACTCCACTGTTTGGTTTGAAAGTTCCATCTTCGTATCCAGATAAAATCCCTACATCAGATAATAATTGTATACTATCTTTAGCCCAGTGTGTGCTAACGTCTGTAAAGTTTTTACTGCTTGCCTGAACTACAATTGGTTGACTAACAATTGATAGCCCTAATGATAAGCTTAGACAAAAGGCTATACGTTTTTTCATTATTTTGCTCATTTTTTCTCGCCCCTTCTTTAAATTCCGAATTTTAATCACAAAAAAATTTAATTAAGCTCTTGTTAATAACTTTTTGGATATATAAATATATTTTACCCCATACCCCTATAAATTACAACTATATTCTTGTATCGACCAATATTTACTAACAAATTACAACACCTAATTATTTACTTTATCTACTATTAATTTTATATTTCTTTTTGAATATACAATTATCACAAAATTTCCTTAAATTCCCTCACGAAAATTTGGTAAATAATCCTATTCAAGAAATATCTTTATCTGGTGTAAGTCGAGTTTTATTTACAATAATTATTATAAATTAACAATATGAACATTTTTTTAATTTTAGATTACATTCATTTTATTTTGTATCATTTCTTCAATTCTTACTATATATTCCTCAATCCCTTTTACATTTGGAATACGTTTAATTTTAGCTCCACCTACAATTTTACTTACAGAGCCAGCCCCAAATCCAATTATAGTCTGTTGTTCAGCTATAATTTGTATGTTATATATACTATGATAATTATTTTTTGAATAACCCACATTTTCAAAGTTACCTAAAATATTTTTCTGTCTATACATATAATATGGAGAAAAATTGTTGGTGTGCATAAGTTTTTGGGAATAATTCACCATTTGTTCAATATTTTTACTTTGCAATAAATTTGTAGTGTTACCAAGAGCAGAAGCACGTTTTATAGCCATTGTGTGGATAGTAATATTTTCGGGTTGCAACTTTACTATTTCTTCTAAAGTATTTTGTACATCAGCCAGAGTTTCATTTGGTAACCCCAAAATTATATCCATATTTATAATTTGGTGTCCAACTTCTCTTGCCATCAAAAAAGCAGTCTGAATTTGTTCTACTGAATGATTTCTACCAATTTTATTTAATGTATCTTGGTTCATAGTTTGAGGATTGATTGAAATTCTATTAACTCCGAATTTTTTCATATCAATTAATTTTTGGTGAGTAATAGTATCAGGTCTTCCAGCTTCAACTGTAAATTCCACTACATTTTTTATATCAAAATTTTCATTTACAATGCTCAATAAGTTGTGAAATTGCTCCTCATTCAAACTAGTTGGAGTCCCCCCACCGATATAAATTGTATTAACCACATATTTATTTTGAATATGTTTAGCAATTTCTTTAATTTCCTTATAAAGTGCAACTAAATAATTAGGAACAACAGTCTTTTTTTGAGCTATAGTTGAAGAGCCAAAAGAACAGTATATACATTGAGTTGGGCAAAACGGAATTCCAATATATATACTTATTTCATTTGAGGTATTATTTTTTAAAATCTCATATTCGGCATCTGCTACCTGTGTTAAAAGCTCAACTTTGGCTTGGCTAATATGATAATTATTTAGTAAAGTGGTATGGATTTCTTCTTTATTATAGGATTTATTTTTAAATTGATGCACAAGCTTGGTTGGTCGTATCCCTGTTAGTACTCCCCAAGGCATAGATTTGTTTGTATATCTGTTTAATATTTGGTAAATACAACTTTTGATTGCTACTTTATTTGTAGTATCCGAAATTATTTGTTGCTCAATCAAATTTTCTTGCAAAATTGCATCACGATAAAGCCCAATTGTGAGTTGGGCTTTTTTTGTATCATTATCTAAAAATAAAATATGTGGTTCGTTAATAAAAGGGATAAATAGCTTTACTAAATGTTCTATTTCATAAGTTTTTGGGTAGTTAGCTTGTTGTGTAACTATCATTTTTTAACCTGCAAAATAAGGATTAGTCTGTTTTTCGTGACCAATAGTTGTAATATCTCCATGACCAGTATACACTTTCACTTGGTTTGAAAGCGTAAATAATTTTTGCTTAATGCCTTCTAAGAGCTGACGAGAATTCCCACCAGGCAAATCAGAGCGTCCAATTGCTCCTGCAAATAAAATATCTCCAACAAAAACAGCTTTTTCTTTCTCTTGGTAATAGGCAACTCCATCAGCTGAATGCCCAGGAACATAAATTACTTTGAACTGGAGTTCTTTGTCATTAATTTTAATAATTTCTCCATCACTAACATAACGATCAGCACTAAAACTAATGTGTTCACGACCAACTCTAAAAGATAAGTTATAGCTAATATCTTCTAAATATTGCTTTCCTTTTTCGTGAGCAATAATTTCTGCTCCAAAGGCATCTCTTAATTCTTCAGCTGCTCCTATGTGGTCAAAATGCCCGTGAGTAATCAAAATTGCTTTTAGGTTTAGACCTTTTTCTTTGATATGTGCAATAATACTTGGCCCTTCTGCCCCAGGGTCTACAATAACAGCATCTTTTGTACTATCGCTAATTAAATAACAATTTACTTCATAGCTTCCTGCTACAATAATTTCTACTTTCATAGTTTCCTCCTAATTAACCTGCAACTCTTAATACTTCTAAAACATCTGGAATTTGATGAACTTTGCGTATAATTTCATCTAGCTGTTGTGTGTGAATAATTTCCATTCTTACATTAAATAAAACTTCACCAGCTTTTGTTGTACGTGCATTCAAAGATTTTACATCTAATCTCATATCGGTTAAAACACGTGAAATATCAACAATTATACCCATTCTTTCTGTTCCCACAATTTGAATTTCTGTAATGTAGGTACGAGAGATATTTTGTTGGTCATTCCATCTAGCATCAATTAGGCGCTCTTTTTCATCATCTGGCATATGCTCAACGTTTGTACAGTCAGTTCTATGAATTGAAACTCCACGTCCACGAGTTACATAGCCCACAATATCATCACCTGGTAACGGTCTGCAACATTTTGAAAAACGCACAGAAATATCCCCAATGCCTTCTACAACTATCCCACTTCTGCTTTTTCCAGTGTTGTAAGGTTCTGGTTCAGTATGTTCTGATTTTTCTTGATGTTCTTGCAAAATTTCTTTATCAGTTTTTATATCAGGTTTTTCAATTTTGTGATGCTTTACATTTTCATCAATTAGACGCTGAATTATTTGTTTTTCCTTGAGTGTTCCATGGCCAACACTTGCACAAACTGCCGTCCAATTTTTTAGCCCATAACGTTGAGTTATCGTATCTACACATTGTGTATCCATAAGTGCAACTAAATTAAAACCTCTCTGTTTTGCTCCAAGCTCAAGCAGTTCTTTTCCACGGATTATATCTTCTTCTTTATCTTGCTTTCTAAACCATTGGTTAATTTTATTTTTGGCTTGTGTACTTTTTACAATTTTTAGCCAATCTTTACTTGGTCCTTTGGCACTTTTGGAAGTTAAAATTTCAATTCTATCTCCATTTTTAATTGTGTAATCATATGTTACAATTTTATCATTAACTTTTGCACCAACCATCTTATTTCCTATATCACTATGAATATGATACGCAAAATCTATTGGTGTACAGCCTTTTGGAATAGTTAATAGCTCTCCTTGAGGTGAGAATACATAAACTTGATCGTTATATACATCTAAGTCTAACTTTAGAGCGTCCATAAATTCTACGTTATCGCTCATCTCACGTTGCCACTCCAAAATTTGACGAAGCCATGCAAGTTTTTCTTCAGATTTATCCTGAGCCTTACCTTCTACTTTGCCATCTTTATATTTCCAGTGAGCTGCTATACCATATTCAGCTGTTCTGTGCATATCTTCAGTACGAATTTGTAGCTCAAAAGGTATCCCTTCAAACCCCATAAGTGTGGTGTGTAATGATTGATACATATTAGATTTTGGCATGGCAATATAATCTTTAAAGCGTCCTGGCATTGGTGTAAAAATTTCATGGATTACTCCCAAAACTGCATAGCAATCTTTTACATTTTTAACGATAGCACGGACTGCGAAAATATCATAAATTTGGTCAAACGTTTTGTTTTTATTAACAATTTTTTTGTAGATGCTAAATAGGTGTTTAGGTCTACCCTCTACGTAGGCCTCAATTCCACCTAATTTCAACTGCTCCTTAACTTTATTTACGATATCATCAATCATTTCAAGGCGTTCACCAAGTCTTGATTCTATTTGGTCTTCTAATTCAGAATATGCCTCAGGCTCGATATAACTAAGTGCCAAATCTTCAAGCTCAGCTTTAATTTTGCAAATCCCAAGTCTATGAGCAATAGGAGCAAAAATAGTAAGCGTTTCTTGAGCCTTTTCTTTTTGTTTATGAGGAGGCATAAAACCTAGTGTTCTCATATTATGAAGCCTATCAGCAAGTTTGATAAGAACTACCCTAATATCTTGCGCCATTGCTAAAAACATTTTTCTATAATTTTCAGCTTGAATTTCTTCTTTTTGAAGCTCTTTGTTAGATGATTTATACTTAATTTGGCTAAGCTTTGTAACTCCATCAACAAGCAAAGCTACTTCTCTGCTAAACATAACTTCTAAATCTTCAATTGTATAATGTGTATCCTCAGCCACATCATGCAATATACCTGCTGTAATTGACTCAATATCAAGCTCAAGATCAGCCAAAATATATGCTACTTCTATCGGGTGAATTATGTATGGTTCACCTGATTTTCTAAGCTGTCCTTTATGTGCCTCATCAGCCAACTTATAAGCTTTTTCTATCATACTTAAATCATCTGATGGGTGGTAAGATTTTATTTTTTTTATAAGTCTGTTAAAGATTTCACCCGACATACAAAGTCCCCCTTTTGGTTGTTTATTTTATGCGTAGCTATTATATAGTATAATTCGCCACTACAATAATTTAGATTATTACTATTATAGTCACTTTAATCAAAAATTTCAATGGTCAGTCCATTTTTTTTACATAATTTATTAAAATACGCCTTTTGAAGTTTGAGTAAAGTTTATACTATAAAAATCGTATATTTACTATAGTGTTGCCTTATTTTTCTTAGTTCAAACATCATTTTGTAAAAAATTAACACAAATTTTTAATTTAGATATGTTTTATATTCATAGCGAGTTTTTTTGTGTATTTTGTATATTTACAAATAAAAAAAGTTACTCCTATGTAGAAGTAACTTTATAGTTTTTTATTAATATTTTAATAAAGAAGAAACTGGGATATTTCCTAAAATCTTACGTCCATCAAGACCTTCTAACTCAATTAAATACACAATTTTTACGACTTCTCCACCAAGTTTTTCCACGAGTTCAATCGTTGCTTTTGTAGTTCCTCCAGTTGCCAATAAATCATCAACAATTACTACTTTTTGCCCTTTTGCAATAGCATCAGCATGAAGCTCAATTGTGTTGCTTCCATATTCTAAATCATAGCTTTGTGAAATTCTATCAAATGGAAGTTTGTTTGGTTTTCTAGCAGGGACAAACCCTTTGTGCATTTTGTATGCAACTGGTACACCAAAAATAAAGCCTCTTGACTCAGGTCCAATTACGATATCAAAATCAACGTCTGATAGTTCGTCTGACATTTGGTTAATAGCACATTCTAACCCTTTTGCATCTTTTAAAAGAGGTGTGATATCTCTAAATAAAATTCCTTCGTGTGGATAATCTGGAATATCTCTAATTAATTTGTATAAATCCATTTTAATTTTTCTCCTTTATACGTAAGTTTATGTTTGCTTGAAACTGTTGTAAATGCTGATATTGATTTGAATTTTCGAGGCTTGTTTTTGTGGAAGTTTGTAATTTGTAAATTAAAGTTTCGTTTGTTATTTCATAATCAATCAAACTTAATTCTTTAAATATTTTTAGACACTGAAGAAATTTGTATTCTGTTAAATTTTCAACACAAATATGTTGTAAAATATAATGAATATTCTGGGTATTTTCGTTACAATTTAACAAAAATTTATATATTTTTTTACATTCATTATACGTTGCAATCATCTTTTGTAATTGAAAAAAATCTTCTTCAGTTTCAAAAATCAAATATCCACTTTCTTTAGCCTCGTCTTTTACAAAAATTTTTTGGCATTTATCATGATTATTATAGCACATTTTATGAAAAGTCTGCATAAATTTTAAATCTTTTTTTTGAGATTTGGCTAACTCAAAAAATTCTCTCTCCAAAAGAATTTGCCGAAATTCACCTTGGGGTGGCTCGCATACAATTGGATTTGGTATGTTGTCAAACAAAAATTTGTAATAATAACTGCTTACTTCAATATCAAACGGAGAACGTATATCGCATATTTGAAATTGAAGATTTTCGTTTCCGTTCCATTCATTTTTGCTAATTTCACCAACCAAACTTATTGGCTCACCTTCTGATAAATAGTTTGCTAGATGTCCCATTCCAAAGCCTATGCATGATAAAATGGAATAATTTTTTTGTATAACTAATTTTAAAGTAGCCTTATCAGCGCCGATAGCTTTTGCAGATTGAACCATTCCAGATACTTGAATTAAAGGGGTTGGGTTGTTTGCTCCTAGTGGCTCTAAAACTTGTAATTCATTGTACAAATTTATATTTATATTAGCAATATTTACTCGTGCATCAATATCTAAACTTGGAGTTAAAATTTCTTGAGTCAATTTATCTTTGCTATATTTTTGGATTGCTTCTATAAAATTTTGGAGTTGGCTTTCTTCAAGCGATAATCCTGCCGCCATCTCATGTCCTCCGTGCCTTGTTAAATACTGTTTTTGTGCGTGAATTGCCTCAAAAATATTAAATCCTTCAATGCTTCTTGCTGACCCCACATACATTCCATCTTCTAGCCTCAAAATAATTGTTGGTTTATAATATTTGGAAATAATTCGTGAGGCCACAATTCCTACAACTCCATGATGCCAGCCATCTCCAACAGCGATTATTAGTTTGGTTTCATCTAAATTAATATTTTTGGCAATATATTTTTCTACTTCTTCGCCAATTTGACGTTGAGTTTGTTTGCGTTTTGTATTTTCTTCATCTAGTTGCTTGGCAAGGTCATGAACTTCATCTGTATCCTTTGAAATTAAAAGCCTAACACCTATTTTGGCATCGCTCAATCTCCCAGCGGCGTTAATTCGGGGGCCAATTTGATATCCAATAAGTCCTGCTGTAATTTCTTTATTAGAAACTAAATTTAATAATGCGTTTAGTCCTACGTGTTCTGTTTGTTCCATCTGCACAAATCCCAAATAAGTTAGAACTCGATTTTCATCAGTCAATGGGACAATGTCAGCAACTGTTCCTAGTGCCACTATGTCTAAATATTTCCAAATTTGCTCCTCGATACCTTCTTTAATTGCAAGTGCATGGATAAGTTTAAACACAACTCCAACTCCTGCTAACACTTCACAAGGGTAGGTGCATTCTGGTCTTTTTGGATTTACAATTGAAAATGCTGGAGGTAGTTTGTCTTGGCATTCGTGGTGGTCAGTAACAATGACATCAACATTTAGTGTATTTGCATACGTAATTTCATCTACTGCTGCAATGCCTGTATCCACTGTAATTATTAACTTTGATTGGTCGCTAATTTTTAAAATGGCCTCATTATTTAGACCGTAACCTTCTGTGTGACGATTGGGAATATAATAATCTACATCAAAATCATTTTCGCTCAAAAACATATATAAAATTGATGTGCTTGTAACTCCATCTACATCATAGTCACCATAAATTGTGATATGTTCTTGATTGTTACGGGCTGTTAAAATTCTATTTACAGATTTTTCTATATCTATTAATAAATATGGATCATAGAGATGCTTTTTACTTGGGTTTAAGAATTTGTCGATATCATTTGGTTTGTCTATGCCTCTATTATTTAAAATTTGATTAACTATTGTGTTGCCTTTTTGCTGTGCTTTTAAGCTCCATTGGTATTTACTTGGTAGCAATTTCAATGCTCCTTTCATCTTTTATCTATAATTAATTATTTTTTAATCTATATACAATTATAAGGCATTTGTGATATAATCTAAACGGTATTTAGTATAAATAGGAGTGTTATTATGTTAGAAAATTTTGAAGTAGGTCAGATTATTGATGGGACAGTTACAGGTGTGAAACCGTTTGGTGCTTTTGTTGCCTTAGATGAGAATACTCAAGGGCTAGTGCATATTTCCCATATTTCACATGGATTTTTGGAAAATATTGCCGATGCTGTTAAAATTGGTGATAAAGTTAAGGTTAAAATATTATCTATTGATACCGAGAAAAAGAAAATTTCTCTGTCTATAAAAAATGCTAAACCTGCTCCATCTAAACCGCAGTATAAAAAAGAAGTACCAACAGAAGATTTTGAAAGCCTGATGAAAGGTTTCCTAAAAGATTCATCTGACCGTCAAACTGATATTAACAAAAGACTTAACCGTTAATTAGTTTGACCCTAAAGGTATCACGAAAGTGGTATCTTTTTTATTTCCATTTTTTTCAATTTATATGCTGGGTACTTGAATTTTTTTTGAGTATTTGGTACACAATATATATATCAAAATTTTAAAGGAGGCAATTATGCCAAATCAATTTCAATTAGTACCACTTCCTTATGCATATAACGCTTTAGAACCTTTTATTGATGAGGAAACTGTACACATTCATCACGATAAGCACCAACAAGCTTATTTAGATAAATTTAACGCTGCAATCGGAAGACACCCAGAGCTTTTTACTCAAACGGTTACACAACTTGTAACTAATCCTGCTGCTGTGCCTCTTGATATCCGTCAAGATGTTACAAATCAAGGGGGTGGAGTGTTTAACCATACTTTCTTTTGGAAATCACTATCACCAACTAGCCGTAAGCAACCTCAAGGGAAACTGGCTGATGCTATCACAAAAACTTTTACTTCTTTTGAAGAATTTAAGACTCAGTTTAAGCAACACGCAATTTCTAACTTTGGTTCTGGTTGGACTTGGCTTGTAAAACACCCAAATGGTGACTTACAAATTATTAATACTGCAAATCAAGATAGCCCAATTAGTATGAATTTCTGCCCATTAATTACGATTGATTTGTGGGAGCATGCCTACTATTTAAAATATCAAAACAAAAGACCAGATTTTATTGATGCTTATTTCAATATTATCAATTGGGAGCAAGCTGAAGAATTTTATGAAAATGGTCTTGGCAACTCTATTTGCTAAAATTGCTTAAAATATAACCTATCCAAATTTGGTGGATAGGTTAATTTTTTTATTTAGATTTTTTGTTTCTAACAGCTTTTCTCATCTCAAACCAAATCGGACTGGCTATAAATATTGATGAGTAAGTTCCTGAAAGTACTCCAATTACTAATGGAAACGCAAATTCTCTTACTGATGCTGTACCAAAAATTAATAATGAAGATACCATTATTAATGTTGTAATTGAAGTGTTGATAGAACGTGTAATAGTTTGATTTATACTTAGGTTTATTAATTCTTCGTCGTTATTTGTTACTGATTTTCTATTTTCACGAATTCTATCAAAAACTATAATTGTGTCATTTATTGAGTATCCGATAATTGTTAACATAGCTGCAATAAATGAATTGTTTACTGGCACTCTAAATACGGCATATACCATCAACATTATTAAAACGTCATGAACCAACGCCAAAACTGCACTAGCTCCAAACTTAAAATCATTAAATCTAATCCAAATATAGATTAGCATCAATAATGACCCTAGCAAAATTGCACTTATGGCCTGCGTTTTTATTTCGGGGCTAATTGTTGGAGATACGGAATTTTCTTCAAGAATGATATTTTCGTTTGTTCCAAATTGCTCCTTAACTGCATCAACAAAATTTTTGCGTAATGTGCTATCTGTAACTTGTGTTGTGATGATAACTTCGGTTGTGTCTGGCACAATTTGAATTACTGGAGAATTATCTTCTAGGTATTCTTTTGCTAGAGGTAAAATATCTTTATTAGCATCAAAATTTGTACCTATATCAAGATGAAGTACAGTTCCCCCCTTAAATTCTATATCATAGTTTAAAATATCTTCGCCTTGCATTCCGTGATAAACCATCATTCCTAGCCCTATGATGATTAGAAGTGCTGAAAATGCAAAAAATTTATATCTGTTTGTAATATAGTTCATTATTTAACCTCCGTTTCTTTATATCCATAAAACTGAGGTTTGTTTGCACCAACTTCAAAAAATAAACCTAGCAATAATTTTGTTACAACTAATGCTGTAAACATCGATAAAATTATTCCTATTCCCAAAGTTGTAGCAAAACTTTTTATTATACCAGAACCTAACACATACAAAACTACTGAGGCAATTAACGTTGTTATGTTCCCGTCGATAATCCCTGTAAATGCTTTGTTAAACCCCGCATCAATTGCAGATTTTACACTTCTTCCACGTTTTAATTCTTCTTTTATTCTGGTAAAAATGATAATGTTTGCATCAACTGCCATTCCTATTGATAAAATTATCCCAGCAATCCCTGGTAGAGTTATCGTTGAGCGTATCCAACTTAGGCAAATTATTATTAGCGCCACATACAAAATTAATGCAATATCAGCAACTAAGCCACTCAATTTGTACATCATAATCATAAATATCATAACGATGCCAAACCCTATTGTTCCTGCTTGCAAACTAGAATTAAATGCGTCCATTCCAAGTTTTGCACCAACGCTTGTTGATGAAATTGGGATTAGTGCAAATGGTAATGCTCCTGCCTCTATTCTTTCTGCTAATTGTTTGGCTGAGTCAGTTGTAAAGTTTCCTGAAATTACAGATTTTCCATCACGAATTTCAGCATTTACAATGGGTGCGCTTATAATTATATCATCAAGTTTAATTACAATTGCCTTCCCTAAATTTTCTTTTGTGGCAGTTGCAAATAAATCCGTTCCTTCTTTATCAAGCTCAATAGCTACGGCTGCCTCTTGCCCACCAAAGTTTGACTCTATTATTTGAGGGCTTGCTTTTGCGATATTTTTACCCTCAAGAACTACATTTCCTTCTTCATCTTCAAATGTTAATATTGCTGATGCACCAATATTTTCAATGGCTTCTTGTGGGTCGCTAACTCCTGGAATATTAACACGAATACGGTTTGTTCCTTCAACTGCTACTTCTGCTTCTGTATAATTTTCTTTGTCAAGTCGCACTTGTATCATCTGCACAGCTGCATTCATTTCATCAATTGAAGGGCTGTCAATCCCAGCTTCATACACAATATTTACACCACCTTGCAAATCTAGCCCAAGCTTTATATTATGATAACTTAGTAATTGTTCATCTCCAAGCCCATTATAAGCCACAAAACAAGCACCAATTATCGCCAGAATTACAAGTAGCAACACTCCTATATTTTTTCGCAACGATAGAACCTCCTTTAAAATATTTTACGCCTGTTCTGCTTGCAATCCTATTGCACACTCAAGACGCTTTTTCTCAAGCTCACACCCTACTTCATAAATACTATCAAGTTTTTGGTTAAAATGATACGCATTGGCCGCACACCCACCACTACAATATAATTTTGCCCAACAGCTTGTGCATTCTTCTTTTGAGTATACATTACATTTTTCAAATTCGTTACGTCTATCCAAGTTTGTAACACCAGTCCAAACATCACCCATTTTAAATTCTGGCATACCTACAAACTGATGACATGGGTATAAATCTCCTTCTGGAGTTGCTGCCAAATATTCTGTTCCTGAGCCACAGCCTGCCAAACGTTTATGCACACATGGCCCCCCTGATAAATCTACCATAAAATGGAAGAAGTTAAAACATTCTCCGTTTTCTTTGTGCCTACGTAACATTTCTTTTGCAAGATTTTCGTATTCTTTGCAAAGTGGCTCTAAATCTTCATCTTTTAGGGCATAATCTGTTGTTGGAGGAGCAACTACAGGCTCAACAGAAACTTCTGAAAATCCAGCATCAGCCATATGCAACACATCTTGTGCAAAGTCTAAATTGTGGCGAGTAAAAGTTCCACGGATATAATATTGTTTATGACCTCTTTCATCAACTAACTTTTTGAACTTTGGTAAAATAATATCGTAGCTTCCTTTTCCGTTAGAAGTTGGACGCATTTTATCGTTTACTTTTGGACGACCATCTAAACTTAATACAACGTTGTACATATTCTTGTTTAAAAATTCAATGATAGTGTTATTTAATAATACCCCATTTGTAGTTAAAGTAAACCTGAAATTTTTTCCAGTTTTTTCCTCTTGTTCTCTGGCATATTCCACAACTTCTTTGACAACTTTAAAATTCATTAATGGTTCTCCACCAAAAAAATCTACTTCAACATTTTTACGGTGTCCAGAAGCTTTAATTAAAAAATCGATTGCGGCTTTTCCAACTTCGGCAGACATCAAACCTCTTGGACCATGGTATTCTCCTTCTCCAGCAAAGCAATATTTACACGCCAAATTACAATCGTGAGCAACGTGCAAACATAGTGCTTTTACAACTGGATTTCTTGCCATAAATGCAGGCACTAAATCTTTGTAAGTATCTGGAGTATCAAGCATTTGCTCCTCTTTTAAATAACACAGTTCGGCTACTGCCTCTTCTATTTCACTAGCTTTAAATTTAGATTGATATTTAGTGATAACTTCTTCTTTTGATAATTTTATGGCATCTTCTAAAATTTCATACGCCACATCATCAACAATATGAATAGACCCACTGTGGATATCCATAACAATGTTTGACTGTTCAAATTTAAATTTATGTATCATAATTTCCCTCCGTTTTCGCATCAAAAAAATACTAGCAATGACAAACGCCATTGCTAGTTACTATTACTTATTTTCGCAAGACTGATTTCCTACTGTACAAGATGTTTTACAAGCAGACTGACAAGAAGTTTGGCATTCCCCACAACCACCTTTAGATGCTGTTTTGTTTAAGTTTTTTGTGTTTAAAGTTTTTACGTGTTTCATAATCTTTACCTCCGTTTTATAAATCTGTTTTATTATAACATAGACAGTAGTATTTGAAAACTATATTTGATTATTTTGCGTGCAAATTGTCAAGACTATGATAAAATAAACTTATTTAAAAGGAGAAAACTTATGAATATTAAATTTGCAAAACTACGAGAAGACGCTGTAATTCCTTCAAAAAGAGATGAAGATGCTGGGTATGATATTTACCCTTGTTTTGAGGATAACTTCATCAAACTTATGCCCCACGAAACAAAAGGCATTCCTACGGGGATAATTTCGGCGTTTGACATGGATTATGTGGCTATTATTAAAGAACGTGGCTCAACTGGGATAAGAGGAATGGGTGTTCGTGCTGGAGTTATCGACTCTGGTTATAGAGGGGAATGGTTTGTGGCTATTACCAATCATAATGATGTTCCACTTTATATTTCAAAAGATATATCAGATACCCAAGATGAGGAGTGCATAGTTTATGATTACAAAAAAGCTATTGCACAGGCAGTATTTTTGATTGTGCCAAAGCTTGTAGTTGAGGAAACATCTGTTGAGGTAGTTGAAAAGTATGAGTCTGCTCGTGGCAAAAAGTGTTTAGGCTCAACAAATGATAACTATTCTTTTGAATTATCAGATTTATAAAATTTTGCAATCAGGAGCAATCTTGGTTGCTTTTTTTGTTATAATAATACATTTATGGAGAAGTGGTATTAGTTTTTTAGATTTAACAAGGCGACAATTTTGTAAGGTGATCACGATTTTTGAATTTGAGTTTTTCTAGATTGAGATTTAGAAATCAAAAATTTAAGTTTGATTTAAGATTAAAGTAGCACTTCAAAACTCCTAATTGATTGGTGATTTTGGAGTAAAATATAGTATTATCAATGATAGAAGCAGTTTTGTTAGCTAAAGAAAAAATATTTTTTTAGTACGCTTTTGGCATTGACAATAAAAAAGCTTCGGATTTTTGATAAAGTGATAAATTATTTTGTTTAGAAAAATTTATTTTACACTTTTGCATAAACTTTAATTTTGTTGTATAAAAAAGCTACCCAATATTTAGGTAGCTTTTTTATATCTGTTCTATTGTAAAAGTATTTTCGCTAGATTTTAGGTCATTAATAAATATTTCATATTCGATATGAAGCTTTAGGGGTATTTCATCAAATGATAATCCATAAGTTACCATTTTCATTAGCATCTCACCATATGGAGTGGGGTACATCATACTATAACTTTTTCCATTTTGAAATTCATATTGAATATTTACAGCCCCTTCACGCTTAACCATCACCATGCCATTTTTAATTTTGATAAGAGTGTTAGTATGTAAACCATCTTCACACTCTGTATATTTGATGTAAGTTGTTCCATTTCTAATCCCAATTGTAGCATTAACAATAGTTTCATTGCTATCTTTATGGCTAGAATAGTTTTGAGTATCCGTAATTTTAATAGTTTTTCGGTTTATCATAAGTTACCTCTAATTAGTATTTTTCAATTTCTATTTTTTTGACTTGATGTATAGGGTAACCTAAAAACATCTCTGCCATTTGCTGAACTTGGCGAACGTGGTCACTAACAAAAAATTCATAGTTTGCTTTATTATTGGATTGTAAATTATGTTTAATTAACAATGTCCCAACAAATCTTGCTGTTTCATCTGCTGGATTAATTAGTTTTACGTGTTCTCCCACTACTTGTTGTAAGCTATCTTGTATAATTGGGTAGTGTGTGCAACCTAAAATTAATGTATCTATTTGTTTATTAAGTAGGCTTTCTAAATATTCTTTTGCAACTAGCCGAGTTACCTCATGGTGTAGCCAACCCTCTTCAACTAGAGGTACAAACAGTGGGCAAGATTTTACAAATACCTCGCTGTTTGCCAAACTCTGTTTGATGAGTTCTGGATATTTTCCACTAGAAATAGTAGCTTCTGTACCAATTACACCTATTTTATTGTTAGAAGTTGCATCTATGGCCATCTTTACACCAGACTCCACAACTCCTTCAATTAATACATTTGGAAATAACTCTCTAAGCTCATCAATACAATTAGAATTTACTGTGTTACAAGCAATAATTATAGCTTTTACATCTTGCTCCAATAAAAATCTTATAATTTGTGCTGAAAACTTAGTTACGGTATGTTTTGATTTACTTCCATATGGCACTCTTGCAGTATCGCCAAAATATATTATAGATTCATTTTTTAGTTGGTTCATCACTTCTTTGACAACAGTTAAACCCCCCACACCTGAGTCAAAAATCCCTATCGGTCTATTGTCCATCGTTATCTCCTATTATAAAGAAGCAAGTTCTATGAGTTGTGTAACAAGTTCAGATATATTAATTCCTGTTGCCTCAAAAAGCATAGGGTACATACTAATTGAAGTAAAACCTGGTAATGTGTTAATTTCATTAAAAATAACTTGATTATCTTCGGTTACAAAGAAATCAATTCGAGACAAGCCTTTTCCTTCTACTGCTCTAAAAATAGTTTTTGCATATTGGCGAATTTGCTCCTTAACATCAGATGGTAAATCAGCAGATATAATAGTTTCTGAGGATTGATTGTTGTATTTCGCATCATAATCATAAAATTCTGCAGCTGCCAAAATCTCTCCAACTCCAGATACTTTTAGATTTTCATTTCCAAGAACAGCAGTTTCTACTTCTCTACCAATAATAGTTTCTTCAACCAAAACTTTAGTATCATGCTTTAGTGCTTCTTCTAGGCCTTTAACTAATTCTCTCTCATTGTGAGCCTTAGAAACACCAACAGAAGACCCTGCATTTGCTGGCTTAATGAAGTATGGGTATGGCATATGCTCCTCAATTTTAGCAACAACTTGCTTAACATTACTCATCTCACTATTTCTAACAATAACAAAATCAGCCTGTGGAACACCCACCGAATTTACTATAATTTTTGTAAAAGCTTTATCCATAGATACTGCTGAAGATAATATTCCACAACCTACAAATGGAAGCTGAGCAAGTTTACAAAGACCTTGGATAGTTCCATCTTCTCCATATGGCCCATGCAAAACTGGGAAAACTTTATCAATTCTAATCTTAACAATTTCATCAGGCTCTCTAATTAACATTAATCCTCCATTTTTTGCAGCAGGATTTAATATACAAGGAACACCTTTATCTTCCCAATCATTTCTAGTAAAATCAAAGTTTGCACCCCTATAAAACAACCATTCACCTTCTTTTGTTATCCCAACTGGATATATATCATATTGCGTAGTATCAATGTTGTTACAGATAGTAGTTACTGACTTTAATGATACTTCATGCTCTTGTGATTGTCCCCCAAATAAAATTAAAACATTTTGCTTCACTTCACAATCTCCTTCCAAATCTTAAAAAATTCTTCTTTATTAGTATATGCATAATATATGCACTGTGTCTTCCTTTTACATTGTATTACTTTTTGTTATATTAATCAAGATTTGGCAGAAGAACTATTTTACCCAAGACAACAATTTAAATTTAACTTTATAAGGTTGTTCACTTTGGTAGGCAACAACTTCATATTGAGAAGATGTCAAATTTTCTTTTAGTGTGTCTTTTCCTTCTAAAGGTACTACACCTGTTGCCACATCAACAAAGCAAAGTGGAGGATATAATACACACCACCAATTTTCTCCTTTTGCCTCTCCGATTAATATACGACACGCTTCATATGTGCCAGCTGGAAATGTTATATCTCCGTATGTTTTTGTAGGAAAGTCTACATCTGCTATTTCTACAGTAATTTTATATTCTTTGCCCCAATTATTACAAATTTGAACGGCAATTTGACCTATAGTTTCTAAGTTTGCTAATACAATTTCTCTGCTTTCTTCGATAGAATTGGCTTCTTTTAACTTAGGTTCAATATAGCTAATTACTGCATCTCTCACATTTTCCTTTAATAGTTGGTCTTCTGTAGTGTCACTATTTGCCAAAACATGAAAACGCATAACTTGGTCCTTAAGCTCTGAGCTGACTTGGTTTGCATATGCCTTAGCTCCAAATAATAATGAACATACAAATAAGCAAAATAAAATAGCCATATGTATAATGGTTGAAAGTTCCTTTTGTAAAACTTGTTTAGTTAAATTTGTCATCTTTTTTTCTCCTAATTTTTAAAATTTATTTAATCTTTTTTTATTCTAATTAGAGGATTGACAACTATTTTACTTTATATACACATGACTGAAAAAAATTTTTATAAATTTTCCAAAACTATTTTAAATACTGCATCTGTAACTTCTTCTAGCGATTTTGTGCCATCAACCACACAAATGTTGTCTGTTACTTCCTTATTAATAGGGTCAATTAATATTTTATAGCCTTCTTCAACTTTTTTGTGAAAATCTGCGCCTTCTAAATCAAAACGATTAAGTTCAGCCATATCAAATTTACGCTTAACCCCAATTTCAGCAGGCACATCAATAATAATGTTTACATCTGGAAAAATATCGCACACAAAATTATTTAACTCTCGTACAGTTTCCATGCCCAAACCTCTGGCATAACCTTGATAAACTAACGAACTTAAATAAAATCTATCCGAAATTACAACTCCTCCACGCTCCAAAACGGGTTTAATTTTTTGTACTAAATGTTCTCTACGTGCTGATAAATAAAGCAGAAGTTCGGTTTTTGGGTCAACTTCAAAATCCATAATCGTATTACGAATTGCCTCAGCCGAAGCTATTCCTCCAGGCTCACGAGTTACAATAACATCTATTCCTTTTTCCACAAGCTTTTCGCAAATAGCCTTACTAATTGTAGTTTTGCCAGTACCTTCGCCACCTTCTAAAGCTATAAATAATCCTTTTTTCATCTGTCACCTCATCAAATTTTTAAGTAAAACTAATGTATATCTCAAGCTAATTCCAAGTTTAACCATCTGTGTAATTAAAAACGACTCTCTATTTTTGTAGTGCTTCTTATAAAATAACCACATTGCATTATGAAAATGATATATCATTATATTTTTTTGTTTTTTGGAGCTACCACCTTTAAAATGAACGGTTTCAACCTTTGGGTAATAAACAATTCGATATCCAGCTTCCTTAATTCTAAAACATAAGTCTATGTCTTCGCCATACATAAAAAACTGCTCGTCCAAAAATCCTACCTTATCCAAAACTTCTTTTGGCATCAACATAAAAGCGCCAGTTAGGCAGTCCACTTCACCAATTTCATTTTCATCTAAATAAGTAGCTTTATATTGCCCATATTTTTTGGGATTTTTTTTATCAAGTCCAACCAAATAATAAAAAGAGGCTTTAGGCGTTGGAAATCCTCGTTTGCAAGCATGGTCTAACGTCCCATCTTCTAATACAACTTTACACCCTAACGCCCCAATTTTTTTATTGAATTTAAAATTTTTATTTTCTATATATTTAATACATCTTAATAAAGTGTTTTTGCCTAAAGATGTATCGGAATTTAAAAGTAAAATAAATTCTCCTGTTGCTTCTTTTAATCCAACATTATTACCTTTTGAAAAACCACCGTTTTCTGGGTTTCTAATGATTTTTAGATGATTAACATTCAAGAAATCATTTTCAATTTGCTCAATACTACCATCATTTGAATAATTATCCACAAGAATAATCTCATAGTTAAAGGTCAAATTTTGATTTAATATTGATTGTATCGTCTGTTTTGTAAGCAAATAAGTTTTGTAGTTTATAATGATAATTGATAGTTTCATAGTTCTCCTAATTTTAGCTTTGTAGAGCTAGTTTTATCCACTCTTTAGCAATTGCAATATGCCCTTGAGCTGTTGGGTGTACTCCGTCAGATGCCCAAAAACAGTTAGGTTGTTCAACAGTCACTAATCCATTAAACATAGTTTGTAATGGAATATAAATTGCTTCATAATCTTTGGCAAGTTGCTCCACAATTTCAATTTTTGGCTCTAAATCTTCATTCCATTCAAGTTGTGATGGCTCTGTTGGCAATACAAATGGTGACATTAAAACTAGTTGCAAATCTGGATTTTTCTCTTTGGCAGAGTCTAATAAATATTCGTAAGTTTCTTTGAATTTTTCTGGTGGAGTAATAATATTGTGGTCATATCTTCTCCACGTATCATTTACACCTATATATAAAGAAAGAATATCTATTTCCAAATTTAGTGTTGAACGAGTCCAACGACGCTTTAAGTGAGATATTCTATTGCCCGAAATTCCTCTATTTAAACAAGTAATTTCAAGGTCTTCCAAATGTTGTTGAATGTAATAATTAACCAAATTTACATATCCATTCCCCAAATCTTCTGGGTTTAGGCGATTTCTACCACAATCAGTAATACTATCTCCTTGAAATAAAATTGTTGCATTATTAGTTAATTTTAACGACATAATTAATCCTCCTACTTAAAAATTTAGATAAATAGCCCTAATATAAAATTTATGCACCCGCCAAAAAATCCAAAAATCATCTTGAACATATCTATGAAATCATTAATGCTAAAAAGTAATTCGCCAGCATCTAATGCAGTTTCTAATTTGGCTTCCTTATCCATTTTTTTCTTAGCTTTAAATCTTATGGATTTTTCTTTTTTGACAGGGTTTTTAAATTTAAAAGTAAATTTATCTTTTAGTTTAGGTAATTTACATTGTAATTTAGGAAATGAAATCTTTTTAAACTTTGGAAGTTTCCATTGTAAGTTTGAAAAAGTTAACTTCTTCTTGAAATTTTTTATCATCTACCCTCCATAATTTTTCTACTTAAAATGTTGTATATACCTCATATGAAATACGTTTATTGCTACTGTCCCAAGCTCACCAACCAATTTTTGATTTGTATATGCTCCAACAGGTGCGCCAATTATTGGTAAAAGTTGCATAAGCTTTGCAATATCAAGATAATCTCTATACCCTTGTTGAAATTTATCCCAGTCAAATTCATTGGCGTGTGGGCTATTTTCTCTTTGATAATGTTCCCATTTTTCAAGATGTTTTAGAAGTTTTCCTCTCTCTTCAAAATTGGAGAATGCTAGCTGAAAAATTAACAACATATACAATCTCTCTCTTTTTGTGGTCGTATCATATCCATAAACTGCAGATAATTCATATAACATCTTCATCTTTATACTTATTAGCAATGGAAAGTCCATCATTCCAACAAAAATTCCTCCCATGCCAGTACTTGCACCTTCCACCATGCCAACGCGCTTATATTTTTCAATAACTTTTTTTGCTTCTTTGTCTCTTTCCTCCAAAGATATATTAACAAGAGGCGTGCAAGAAATATACCCCACGCCCCCTACTACTGCCTGAACCATTGCCGTAACTGTATCACACATTAGTTCACGATACTTTTCTGGATAAAGAGAGTTAAGTTTATTTTGAGCATCAACAGTAAGCACGTTTAATGTTGATGGTGATTTTAACATTTTTCGTTGCCACTTATAAACTTCGATTGATACTTTATCTTCATAATCTCTCATCAAAAATACCTCTATTTAGTTGGTCTAAAGAAATATGGCATAACTCTTTTATGTTCTGTATTTTTATGCACTCGTTCGATAATTGCTAAAGATTTCTCATCTGTAGTGCCTGTTTTTATATATTCTTCGATGGCTGCATAAGTAACCCCCATTTCCTGCTCATCAGTTTGTCCCTCCCAAAGCCCAGCAGATGGTGGTTTTTCCAAAATAGGAGCAGGTACTCCAAGTTCTTTTCCAAGTGCCAAAACTTCGCTAACTGTCAAATCTGATAACGGATTAAAGTCGTATCCTCCATCACCCCATTTTGTAAAATAACCCATAGTCATTTCGCTTAAATTATCAGTTCCTGCAACCAAATAACCTTTAGTTTGTGCGATTGCATAAAGCGTTGACATTCTTAATCTTGGTTTGATGTTTGCTGTTGATAAATCAGAAAGTTCTACGTCTTTTTCAATAGTAGATTTTAGGGTGTTAAATGTATCTCCAATATCAACTACTAAAAATTCAATACCAAATGTTTCTGCAACTAATTTTGCGTGGTCAACATCTCTTGTAATCGAATGGCAAGGAAGCGCCACACCAAAAACATTTTCTGCCCCAAGAGCTTTTACACAAAGTGCTGCAACTACTGAAGAGTCCTTTCCTCCACTAAGCCCAATGACTACACCTTTTGTGTGCGACTCCTTAACACGTTCTTTAATCCATGAAATTCTTTGTTCTACATGAAAATCCATTATCATCTTCCTTTCTACAAAAAAAAATACTTACTATTTCCCATCTATTGTATATCATTTTTGGGTTTTTGTGAATAAAAAGTCTTCATTATGTTTGGAATTTCTAAAGTATATCAACTTTTTGTGTAAGAAAAATTTTTGTATCTGTAAAAATCAGATGAGTTGTTTGGTTGATATGAAATTTGGAAAACAAACTTTAAATCCCAAATCAGAATTTCTTAAATCCAGAAATCGTGATAATGTGAAATTTTTGTCCTATATTTAGGGTAAAGTTCTAAATTTAAAATTATTGTTTAGAAATTAAATATCAAACCCCTATCGAATATTCCCATTTGCTAGATTTTGTAATCAAATTATAGCCTTATCGTTGTTCATTTGCCAAAAAAATTGATATTTCCCTTTATTTTTTACCAACATTCTTGTACAATTAAGGATAAAAAAAGAAATGAGGTATAAATTTTGGTTACATCAAATTTTATCAAAAATATTATTACAGATGATTTAGAAACAGGGAAACATAATAGTATTATTACAAGATTTCCACCCGAGCCAAACGGCTATTTACACATTGGACACGCAAAAAGCATTTGTCTAAATTTTGGACTGGCAGATGAATTTGAGGGAAAAGTAAATTTACGCTTTGATGATACTAATCCAATTAAGGAAGATACAGAATATGTAAACGCTATAAAAAAAGATATTGAATGGTTAAATTTTGAATGGGACGAGCTACATTTTGCGTCAAATTATTTTGATATTATGTATGAAAAAGCTCAACTACTTATCAAAAAAGGTTTGGCATATGTTTGCGAGCTTACTCCAGATGAGATGCGAGAATACCGTGGAACTCTTACAGACGCAGGGAAATTTAGCCCTTATAGAGAGCGTTCTGTTGAGGAGAATTTGGATTTATTGGAACGTATGAAGCAAGGTGAATTTGAAGATGGGTCAAAAGTTTTGCGTGCTAAAATTGATATGGCATCTTCTAATATGAATATGCGTGACCCAATTATTTATAGAATTTCACACAACATTCATCATAATACAGGAGATAAGTGGTGCATTTATCCGATGTATGATTTTGCTCACCCTCTGGAAGATGCGATTGAGAATATTACACATTCGCTATGTTCTTTGGAGTTTGAAGACCACAGGCCTCTTTATGATTGGTTTGTAAAAGAATGTGAAATGGAGAGTACTCCTCGTCAAATTGAGTTTGCACGTTTGAACATGACAAACACAGTTATGAGCAAGAGAAAGCTTAAAGAACTTGTAGATAATGATGTGGTTGATGGTTGGGACGACCCTAGAATGCCTACAATTGCTGGATTTAGAAGACGTGGCTACACTCCAACTTCTATTCGCAATTTGTGCAGAGAGATTGGCGTTTCAAAGGCAGACTCTGTAATTGATAGTCAGATGTTAGATTATTTTGTGCGTGAAGATTTGTTGCCAAAAGCTCAACTTGCTATGACAATTTTGCGTCCATTAAAAGTGGTAATTACAAATTATCCAGAGGGTCAAGTTGAATATGTTGAGATTGAAAATAATCCAAAAGATGAAAGTGCAGGAACTCGTAAGCTTCCATTTTCTCGAGAAATTTATATTGAGCGTGAGGATTTTATGGAAGTCCCAGTTAAGAAATATTTTAGATTGTTTGTGGGAAATGAAGTTCGTTTAAAGGGAGCATATTTTATAAAATGTAATGAAGTTATTCATGATGAAAATGGTGAAGTGGCTGAAATTCATTGTACCTATGACCCAGAAACTAAGAGTGGTTCTGGATTTACTGGCAGAAAAGTTAAGGCAACTATTCATTGGCTTAGCGCAAAAGAGGCACAAAAAGCAGAGTTTAGATTATTTGAGCCATTAATTTTAGATGATGTTCCTGAAAATGAAGGAAAACACTTTTTGGAGCAGATTAATCCAAATTCTTTGGAGGTGATTGAAGGGTTAATTGAGGCTGAGGCTACCAAAAATGCAAGCCCGTTAGATAAGTTTCAATTTGTGCGTCATGGATTTTTTTCAGTTGACACAAAATATACTACAAATGACAAGCTAGTGTTTAATAGAGTCGTTTCACTGAAAAGTTCATTCAAAATTTAATTTTCTGAAATAGAGGTAGAGTTTGCCTCTATTTTTTTATTTTTGCACATAAAAAAACTGTTATATTTCTATAACAGCTTTTTTGTTGAAGTCTACAAACTTCAGTTTCCGTTTATACTACACAAACTGGAAAAGGGATATATTATGGGAGATTCTTGTTTAAGAGCTTATAACAAACTAGGCTGGGGAACCTAATTGCTACCTCTTGAAATACATTATGCCTTACAAATTTTAACAAAGTATGACCTCGGCATAAATTATCTAAAAATTTTTTATAACATTTTCGGCTGTTTAATTCATTTTTAAGATATATCGAACTATTTTCTACATATTTTTGGAGCAAAATGCATATTGTTAAAACAAGCTTTACATATCAAGTAGGGAGCAGGTCTTATGGTTTATAGTTTATGTTTTGGGCAAAAAAATATGCTACAACACTAGTATTTTGAAAGTCTAAGTATATCTTAGATAATTTACACAATGTTACTTTAAAGTATTGTTTGGTAGGTTAATTTTGGTGTGCCATAAATTATTAATAAAATTAGTTTGACTTGTAAAAAATTATAGTAGGAGTTGATAAATAGTAAGTAATGTGCGAAAATGAATTATTGTCTAAATTAAGGAGGGTTTTTTGTGGATTTTATTTTTTTATTAAAAGCGGCTGTTCTTGGTATTGTTGAGGGGCTTACGGAATTTTTGCCAGTTTCTTCAACGGGTCACCTTGTTATATTTTCTAATTTAATTAACATTTATGAACATTCTAGCAAAGAGTTTGTTGATATGTTTAATATGGTTATTCAACTTGGGGCTATTTTGGCTGTTGTTGTTTTGTATAGGAGTAAAATTATTGATACTGTTAAAAATTTATTCCCATCAGCAACAACACCAGTTACAAAAAGTGGGTTGTATTTCTGGGGAATGATTGTAATTTCTTCAATTCCAGCGGCACTTATTGGTATTCCTTTTGATGATTTTATTAAGGAGAGATTTTTTAATCCTGTAACGGTATCTTGTGCGTTATTTTTGGGTGGAATTTGGATTATTGTATCAGAAAGTAAGCTTCGAGGAAGTAAGACAACTCCTCTTTCTCAAATTACAATTACACCAAAGCAAGCTCTTACTATTGGGATTTTTCAGGTGCTTTCGATTATTCCAGGGGTATCTCGTTCGGCATCTACAATTATTGGTGGTTGGACTGTTGGATTATCTACAGTTTCTGCTGCTGAGTATTCGTTTTTCTTGGCAATCCCGATTATGTTTGGTCAAGCTTTGTTAAACGTTTTAAAGGTACAAGCAAATTTAGTTAGTGGTGAGTGGGCAGCTCTTGGAGTTGGATTTGTGGTTTCATTTGTTGTGGCACTAGTTGTAATTAAGTCGTTCTTATCATTTTTACAAGAGAAACCATTACGATTTTTTGGATACTATCGTATAATATTTGCGTTTATAGTTTTAATTTACAGCAGATTTTTCCCTTTTGTTGAAATGTAAAAATTGGAGGACAAACTAAAAAGCACAAAAGTAATTTCGGTTACAATTGTGCTTTTTTATTATTTATTATAATCTAAAACTCTAAGTAGTACAGTTGCAAACTCTGCCCAACTTATAGTGCTAGATGGGGTTTTATCGCTTGTAATTAAGCCACGTTTTAGGAGTTCATCTATTGCTGGTTGTCCCCAATGTTCGCCTGCTGTTGCGTCTGCTGAAATATTTAAATCTAGTGCGCGTAAGATTACGGTTGCAAACTCTGCCCAAATTATGTTGGCTGTTGGAGTTTTATTGCTAGTAATTATACCCATGTTAAAAAGTTCGTCTATTGCTGATTGACCCCAGTGTTCAATTTCTGGTTCAACAACTTCTGGTGTAGATGTAATATCAATCCCCAAAAATTTGGCTGTTCCTTCAAAAATAGCTTCGGCTACAACATTTAAAAATGAAGTATCTTTTAGTTTGGCTTCTTCTGTAGAGTTGCTCAAAAATCCCATCTCAACTAAGATTGCTGGCATTGAAGTTTCTCTAAGTACTGCGAAATTTCCAGTTTTTACTCCTCGGTTTGTAAATCCTGTTGCACTAATTATGCTAGCTTGCACACTTTGAGCAAATTCTTCTGTTTGGTCACCCAAATAATAAACATAAGTTTCTGCTCCATTTGCTGATGCGGCAGTTGCACTATTTGCATGAATACTAATGTAATAATCAGCTTTTTGTGTGTTTGCCATTGTGGCTCTTGTGCTTAGTGCATAATATACGTCGCTACTACGTATTAAATATGTGCGAAGTCCTGCTCCTCGTAATAATTCATCAAGTTTTAGGGCTACAATTAGGCATATAGCTTTTTCTTGAGTCCCAGTAACTCCAACTGCTCCAGGGTCATAACCCCCATGTCCTGCATCTATTGCAATTAACAAAATGGCCACCTCCGTTTTTATTTTATAGTAACATATTTTTAGATTAGTATCAAACAAAATGAGAAGCATATTAATATAAAGTTTTTATGAGTATTGGCAAAATTTCCAGTATGTTACAATAATATTATACAAATTAAATTCTAATTACAGTGGTTATTTACTAATATTTGATACTAGTATAAACTACGAATAAGTTAAAATTACTATTATTTGGTAGTATTTGACTAAAATTCATGTCTATTAATAATAAATAGTAATAATTGGTTTGAAATTTTTCTAAAGATAGTGTATAATATTGAATATAAATCAACAGGCTAGGGGGTAAAATGTGCCAATTGGAAAAGTCCAACAAAAAGATGGTGATTTCCTAACTGTAATAATTGAGCAACAGGAATTATGTGGAAATTGCCATGCGTGCGAGGTTGTTGGAGATAAAAAAACTTGCACAATACAATGTCGTGATAAATGCGGTGTACAGCAGGGTGATTTCGTGGAAATTGAAGTTGCATCTTCCCCATTCTCAATAGCAAATGCTCTAATCTATGGAATTCCTCTAATGGGAATGTTAATTGGCTTAGGTTTGAGCTATGTTGTGGTGCCAACTTCTCCATACATACATGAGTTTAGCAAAATTATTTTTTCACTCATTGGAATTGCCACTGGATTTGTAATTTTAAAATTTAAAGATAAAAAAGAAAGTTCTGAAGAAATTCTTCCTTATGCCAAAAGGATAGTAAAATAAACAAGCCTACATTAACTAAGTGCCAAAAGTTAATGTAGGCTTTTCTTTTTATAAATATCTAGAAATTTGACCAGTGTAAAATAAACTTAGTCGGTGTAATGCACGAGAACACGCAATATATAGAAGTTGTTTGTCAAAAATATTATTGTAATTTTCATCGTTAGTTTGATAAATAATAACAGCATCATACTCAAGACCTTTGGCCATATAACTTGGCATCATCGTAACACCTTTTTTGAGAACTATATTATCCTCGGTAATAGCATTAATGTCAATATGAGTCTTAATTTTTGCGTGTAAATTTCGCACTTCTGGTTTGTTTTTGCACAAAATAGCGATGCTTTCAAAACCTTCTTCTTGATACTTTTTGATTTGGGCAACTATGGCGTTATCCATCTCATCAATGCAAGAAATTTCAATGACTTCAGGAGGTTCTTCGTGTCTTTCAAAAGCTACAACTGGCTTTGTATCTCCTCTTAATTTTGCACCAAATTCACTAATTTCATAAGAAGAGCGATAGCCTTTTGTAAGTTGAAGTTTGAGAGCAGAATTTGCGTCCAAAATATTTACTATATCATCATAAACTTCTTCGCCTGCTTTCTTTTCGATTGTCTGGCAATAATCCCCAAGCACTGTATAATGTGCCTTTCTAAATATCATTTTAAAAATATGATAATGGATTGGGTAATAGTCTTGTGCTTCGTCAATAATAACTTGTTTTATTGCGATATAAGGTGTTTTATCGCTAATTCTTAGATTTAAATATAGTAAAATTGCACCATCTTCATATGTGATATGACGATTTTTTAGGCGATTGTGTGTAGAACTTAGCATATGAGTAATTTGAGGAGGGAGTTTAATTCCATCTGTAAATTTTTCAAAAAACTTTATATCAGACACCAAATTTATATAAATATTTAGATAATTTGGAATTAAAAATCGCTCTATTTTATTTAAAAACTCCCCAAAATATTCTTGAACTCTGCGTTTAGCTTCAAGGTGTTCTTCAAAATCAAATCCTCCAGCATCTTCTAGTTCTTGTTGGATTTGCTCTTTATATTCTGCCTCAAGAGGTTTAATCTTTTTAAGGACTATAGTTTTAATACGGTTTAATCTTTGGAGTGGAGATAAATTTATAGGATTATCCATGAAATGTTTAATTAATTCTTCTTTGGTCATAACCAAATTTTTGTTGTAGTAAATATCTTCAAACTTTATATTTTTCTCAAGCCACAATAAATATCTATCCAAAATTTTCATAAAATCATGTGACCCTTTAAAGTCAATAAATTTACGCCATTTTTCACGCTTAGAACTCCCGATAATATGTTCTAGTTGCTTATTTCTAGTTTCCATATGAAGTCGGTGGTTAAATGTTTCTTCAAATAAATCTTCAAGCGTTGTACTTTTTACGTTTTCTTCACCAAGTTCTGGGAGTACACTTGAGATATAATCACCAAAAAGCGTATTTGGAGAAATAATTATAACGTCCTTGTGTCCAACTCCTACATCTTTTTCATTATATAATAAAAATGCAATTCTATGCATAGCAATTGATGTTTTTCCACTTCCTGCAACCCCTTGAACTATAAGTAAATCGTTATCTTGATTTCTAATAATGGTATTTTGCTCTTGTTGAATAGTTTCTACTATATTTTTCATTTGGTGTGAGGCATTTTTGCCCAAAGCTTCTTGTAAAATGTTATCAGTTATAGCTATATTTGAGTTGAAGTAATACTTTAACTTTGATTGTTCTATGCTATATTGACGTTTTAGGAGCAATTCACCTTCGATTTTTCCAACAGGTGCAGTATATGCGGCATATCCCAAATCATTGTTATAATATACACTAGAAATAGGCGCTCTCCAATCATAAACTAAAACTTCATAAGTATCATCGTCCATTAAATTGTGGTATCCGATATAAATTTGTTCTGTATCTTCGTCTTCTTCTTTAAAGTCACAACGCCCAAAGTATGGAGACGGGAGTAATCTTTGACACTTGGTTAAATTTGAAACCTGATGTTTGTATTGAGAAGTTTCGATTGCTTCCATATTTAAATATTGGCTAATGTCTATTCCTCGTTCCACATCATCAACGGCAGACATTCCTTCGTTCCACATCTCTTTTCTAATATCAACAAGAAGATTTTTTTGTTTATAAATTAAATCTCCTGTTGCTCCTATTTCTTCCTTTAAAAAGGAAATAACTCTTTCTAAATATTGTTCTTCTTCTAAAAAAATCGTATCTTTTTCTATTTTAATCAACTCCTAATTATATTTTTAAAAATGTACAGGACAAAAGTGGGTTAATTTTATCATTGCCACATTTGCCTAACTCTATTATATTTAGCTTGTCCAAAATTAGAACACCACACTAATTGTGTGGCGTAAATTAATTATTAAAGGCTCTCATAAGTTCGATAACTCGTTCATGCTCTCTTATAATATGGTTTAATACCAAGCCAAAGAGTGGAGATAATGTTACTTTAATTGTGTTTGGTAAGAGAGTGCTATTTGAATTTTTGAAATTGTTTAATACGCTCAAAAACTGCACATTTACTTCTACAAAATTATCTGCTAAAACGTTAATATACCCCACATAACTTGCTTCAGGATTTGATAAAACATAGTTAAAACTATTAAATGTAGTTCTAAAGTATGCCAAAATATTTTTGGTAATATCTGGTAAGTTGTCATCAAATTGTGAAGCAGTTGAAATAATTGAAGTATGTTCTGCCCCAATTAAGCTCCAAAAATACATAGCTCCTTTTAAATCTGTTACTTGTGAATTTAATTCAGTTGTAAACATATTTGGATCTATTTCTAAATTTAGCTCAAAATTTGTTGGGAAGTTACTATTCATCAATACTTGATGTGTGTATAGTTGTTCAAAAATAATATGTTGGACAGTTTCATATAACGAAGGATATCCGTTGTAGCCTTCAAATTTTAAGCTTTCTAATAAAGCCAAAAATTCTTTGTTTGCTGTCAAATATTTATCAAATAGTTCACTGAAATTTGAGGGATATTGATTGTATAATATGTTCATATTTACAGTGTCAAATTCCTGATATAATCGTTGTAATTGCTCAGCAAACATAGGCTCAAGAGTTGCTCCTACGGCATTGTGTGCGCTTTGGATTATTTCAACGTGTTCATAACTATTATTTGCCCAAAATTTTAGTGTATTTACTACACCAATATCAATTGGTACTGGCATAGGTCTTGGCGGTGGCGGTGGTGATGGTGATTGTGGACGTGGTGGTGGAAACATTCTATTCATCTAATCAACTCCAATAAATTTACATCACTACCAATATACGCAATAGCAAAAAAAATAGTACTACTTTATTATAACTTTATTGAATAAAATGTTGTTAGGAAAAATTGTAATAAAAAGAACCCAAGAAAAAATTCTATAGCGGCTATAGCAGGCATTCCAACTACAAAATACCAGTGCTTTGTTTTGTGTCTAAAGTGTCGCATTCCAATAGTAGTTCCAACGCCTCCACCCATTAAGGCAACCATAAATAATTTTTTTTCTGGAATTCGATATTCGTTATTGATAGCCTTCTTTTTATCGCTTCCCATAATAAAAAATCCAATAATATTAATGATTAATAAGTAAATTGCGACTACTCCAAGTATCAAATTTAACAACTTCTACACCTCCTTTTGTTTTTGTTTATAGTAGCACATTGAGTGAAAAAAGTCTAATTTTGTTTGGACTTTTATTCTGGGGGCAAATATTATATAATTATGTTAGAACTTTTACTAATGAAGGGGGATTGTAGTGGCTAGAAATAAAGAAGATTTGATTATGAAACGAGCAATGCAAGTATTTGCCAAGTATGCTCCAGCATATTTTGGATATGGTGGAAAGGTTAAAGAGATTGGGTTTACAGAAGATTTATCGCTAATATTAAAGGATATGCGAATGGATTATGTATTTTTGATGGATAATGATACTTATTGTCATTTTGAATTTCAGACAACAGACAAAGGGATTGAAGATTTAATTCGTTTTAATGCATATGATATAAGCTTGTTCCAACATACAAAACGTCAGGTAATAACTTATGTTATATACTCTAGTAATATCAAAAATCCAAAAAGTCAATATACTTTTGGGAATGGGAACACTTATAAAGTTATTCCTATTTGTATGTCAAACAAAGATGGGGTAAAGATATTATCCCATATTGAAAACAAATTAAAAAATGGGCAACCTTTAACAGGTATTGAGCAAATGGATTTGGTATTTACTCCTATTATGGGTGGTGGTTTATCAAAAGTAGATGCAGTTAATAAAGCTTTATCACTAACGATAGATTATGAGGTAGAAAACCATGATAATATTCAAGCAATGTTGTATACATTTGCTACAAAATTTTTGAATTCACAAGAATTAGAAGGAATAAAGGAGAGGATAAAGATGACTCATTTAGGAAAAATGATTATTGAGGAGAGTTATGCTTATGGGCATACAGAAGGTTAGCAGAAGGATTAGCAGAAGGATTAGCAGAAGGATTAGCACAAAAAGCTATACAGATAGCAAAATCTTTGTTGGATATATTAGATGATGCAACAATTGCACTAAAAACAGATTTACCAATAGAAGAAGTTAAACTTCTGCGTGAACAACAAGACGTTCAACAATAATTGGCTACGCATTTGTACATTTAGTGCCAAAAATACGACAGAAATGTAACATCATCATGATTTTTAGAATTTACATTTTTGATATTAAAAAAAATAGACCATATTTTATGGTCTATTTTTTAGTTGCTTTCTAAAAGTTTTGTAAAATGTAAAATTCCTGAACGTAGCTCAATAACCTGATAAACAAATTCTTCGTATTGTTTGATAATTTCTGGGTTTGGGATTGGTTCGATAAACCATGCAATACAACCATATACTAAAGTCAAAAATTCTAAAGTTTCATGAATAACTTTGCAATGTTCTTTAATTCCATCGCATTCTTCTAGCCCGTTTAACAAAACTCCCGTTGTTTCTTTATATTTTTGTAAAATAGCAAATGGCAATAAGTTTTCTGGAATTCTAACTACTAAGTCTGGGGGTAAATCTTGAATGTTAAATTCCTCTGCCAACGTTTCTGAAGTTGGGTCTGCATCTGGGTCATTTTTATAAGTCATTTGCAGAGCCACAAATTTATGAAGCGTTTCTATACAAGTTAATCTATCAAAGCAATTTTCGATAATTTGTGTATTTCCTTCTTGTAACCAATCAAATAAATATGCAAAGCTACTTTCTGCTGTAAAGAAGCTCATTTGCACAGTTGATATATTTTCAACAAAATCATCTATTTGCTCACCATAGCTATCTTTTACAAAATTATTGTAATCCTCTGTAACATAATAACCCATAATCATCAGTTCTTTGCTAAGTGTCATTACATAGGCTGTTAACTGAGCAAAATTTTGTAATTGAGCCTCCAAATATTCATTAAAAATTTCTGGGTCTGATTTGTTTAGTTGCTCTTTTAAAAAGTATTCTGGTGTAATAATAAACCACTCTAATGGGTACTTATCGAATAATAATTCAATATGTATATTACACCCCATCACTTCTTGTTTAAAATAATTTGCTACAGTTTTAATTCTATATTCTATAGGCTGTTTATTTAGGCTATTAAAATTTTGTTCGCTCATGTGTAATCCTACTTTCCTAAAATATTTTACGAAGCTTTATCCTCCATCAGCACACGAATATTTTTTCGCATAACCATTATTTGGATTATAAATTGCTCCGATTGTTTAATTTCCTTATTTTCATCTATCGGATTTGTAAACCAAGATACCGCCTCTAGTAACTCTACCATCAAATTTAGTGTGTTTAATATTGTATGACAAGAGTCGCTAAGCTGTGGGACTTCCGATAATACCCCTAATATTAATTGTGCTGAGTTATTGTAGTGTGTAAAAAGTATAAATGGCAATAAGTGTTGTGGCACTGCTCTATAGGGTAGCTCGCTCTCATCTATTCCACTATTAATATACCCAAGTTGCTCTATTAAAAACTCATGAAATTCATTTACTACCAAAGTTTTATAGTATGTTTTTTCTGTAAATCCACCCTTAATTTGTTCATCTAATGCAAAGTTTAAAAGGTTTGAAAAACTTTTTTCGGCTTTTGGCATCATAGTATCTATAAATTTTAATTCTTCTACAAAGTCGTCCACATGTTCCCCAGAAGTTTCTTTTATGTGGTTATTAAATTCACAAACTATATAATACCATGCAATCATTAACTCTTTTGTAACTAACATTAAATATTGTGTTACCTGCTTAAATCCCAAAAAGTGCATCTCCAAATGAAGTTTAAATTCTTCTGTATTTAATGGAGGTACGTCCACTACATCATAACTATCAACATATGTTACAAACATCTCCAAGGGATATTTTTCAAAAACTAAAGCAAGTTTCATACTCGCCTTTGCGTTGTCTGTTTGTAAATAATCAAAAAAAGCATTACCTTTGTGTTCCAAATTAGAATTTTCAAATCTAATATAATTTGCACTATTCATAAGCGCCCCCCTTATTACTTATATTTATTGTGAACCTATATGTTTAATTTTATAACAATATATGAAATTTTTCCATAATAAATAAGCTAATTTATAAAATTTTATCAAAAAAAACAGGCTATAAACTTTTGCTCATAGCCTGTTTTTCTATTTAGGATTAATTTTTGCGATTAGGCAATCTTTTCTTGCCCAAATTTCTTTATCTTTTGTCAAACACCAAGTTAGTACCCCATCGCATTCACTTTTTTTAGCAAATTTCTGGATTTTCTTTCGTCCAAACATACCCGTAACTTCATGAGTATATTCAAACAAAATATCACCCTTTTTTACAAAAGCTCCTTCTTTAACCAACGTATCACAAAGCAATACATCATCAACTTTTAAGTAATAGGAGTCTTCCACATTTGCACGGCGTAAAGTCGCTGGGGATAGTACAAATTGACTTTTAAATACATCATCAGCCACAGTATTATACTGCAACATTTGCTGTAATTGTTCCTTGTGATGGTCTGCTAGGGGGCTTGCCAAAACTCCTTCTAACACTTGCTCACCAATTAACGCTTCACAAATATTAATAAATCGTATAGTTTTATACTTGAGTTCTTCGTCCTCTGGTATAGCTACAATATTTAAACGTCCTTTTTTCTTTGTAATTCTAAAAAATGAACCTTCAAATGCTATATTACAAGGAAAACTTGCCCCTTGATTATTTATATAAAAGCTCCATAGCAAAGCTGGTGCTAGCTCACAATTTGCTACTGAAGTGGCCTTAGTAAATCGGTCTTTTGCCTTATAAAAATAATCATAAATAATTGCTTCATCATATAAAATCTTTACATTACAATCTTTGAGATTATTATAATTTAGGGGGTAAGTCATATAATCTATTAGGTCGCAAATATCGTAGTGGCAATATGCCTCTCCAGTGACAGAGCTCTGTTGTGGACCTTGGTGAGGCTCTGGGGTTGATATCCTCTCCGTCTGAAATGTTGCTGCACATCCACAGATTGAATGTGGAAATCCTGGTCAGAGTCACATATCCGTCTAAGCCTTTGAAGTTGTCCATAAGGAATATTTTTTACGAGCCATGGTGGATGAAAACCGTCAGCATGCAGTATGCTGTTTCAATCAGTAGCTTTCCGGAAAATGGAGGTGTGCAAATATCTGTGATCATCTTTTGCGTTGCGTAGATCTGGAGCATTAATGGCCTGTTGGTCATATTTAATACTAAACTTCAGATTTTCACTTGCATTATTCACATAAGTGGGCATTCTAGGAGTTCTATATAACATCATCAACATATCTGCCCCACTGTACAATTTTTTCTTTGAAGAGGTTGTTAGAAAAAATATGTTCTTCCTACTATTGCATAATTATGTGCAAAACTAGCACCCATGGCCGAATCCTTTTTCTCGTCTATACGATTTATCTTTGAATGAGAGTCCACTTTATTGCGAGTTGCACAATAAATCCATTAGGGAGCATAAGGTCATCAGGTCTGGACCTCAGATAATATCTCAAAGCCTCCAGACCTTCATCATGCATAATGTTGCTGTGTGGGGACTCAATATCCATGGTAGATCTTATTTAGGAACCAATATTCTGTATTTGCTCCACTTTCTGTAGGACCTGATTGCTATCCTGAATGTAAGAAGGCAGCTGTACAACAAATGGTTTGATACACAGTAAATGGATTCCTGCTCAAAAATCCAGTTGTTGGACATTGAGTAGTTCCTCAAGCTCTTTGTTCATGTGATCCAAAGGGTTTGATGGAGGCAGAGAGTAGTACTGAGTGTTCTCTAGTTGGCGCATGGCCTCTGTTTTATATTTATCCTTGCCCCATACACAAACTTCTCCCCCAGTGTCTTCTTATTCCAAGATCAATTGTACAGACCAGAAAAGAGTGCAGCCATGGGTGCAAATTTTGCACCTAGTTATGCAAAGCTGTTTTTGGGAACAGAGCCATTGTTCAAATTACTTGCATGGACACTTCTGTTGTTGGCTCATGTCAAACCATGGCCGTAGCTGCCAGCAGACCCTCCTCAGGAGAGGCTGATTGGCCCAGTCTGCTCTTGGTGCTTTCTCAAAACTTTCCGACTTTCAACCTGTCCAGACCGATCGCAGAGCACAACAAAAATGCTGAGCTCCTGTGATCAGGATGGGTTTAAACAGGCGAGAGATCAAATCCGTCAACAGACCTTAAGTTGCTGATTGACAACAGGAGTGCCTGTGTAAGTATTTTTTACTCTCAGTTGTATTGTTATTGTGGTATAATTTAATGATTTTATGCATGCTGTGTCTTTATTGGATAGTTAACTGACTGTGACAGACAACAAAATAACCTTTATTTATCCACAATGTTATAAGTGTTAATGTTGAAAAAAGGATGATGGGAAATTGTCAAGAAAAGGGTCACACTGTCACTACACCGGCTGGCATTGTTGTTGTGGCTTGAAGTCACTACAGCCACCAGTAAATTTTTCCTGGCGGGAGAGGAAGAGAAAGAAACACAGGACACCGCACTACAAGAGTCTTTGAGATGAAAGAGATGATAAGGTAACGACGAATATTTACCTTTTTGAACTTTAACACTAAAGCGCCTGCTGGCCAACAGATGCTTCACTCACCTTACTTTACATTTATGAGGAACTCAGGGCACAGACAGTGTTAGAGAATAATTTCACTTGTCTATAGGTTAAAATTCCTTCAGCACAAGACATCCAGGACTCTGGTACTTCTTCTTTTCCTTCTCCGGCATCACTCCACATTCCTCCCTAACAGACAGGACATGTGAAAGGACGACTGAAGTTGGCATGAGGTGCCAGAGGAAAGCCAACAGATTATCGCCAGTCATGAGGAAACAAAACAGTGA
>LNZR01000023.1:0-13815 GCA_002007365.1 Epulopiscium sp. Nele67-Bin005
ATTGCCAAAATTGCACCAACAACTGTCCCCAAAAATGCAATACAAATTGTTTCTAACAATAAATATGGTACGCCTTGTTCTGTAAAGTTAAAAAGTAAATCCATATCTGGAGTAAAAATTCCTGTTACGATATTCGTTACAATCGTCATTCCCCCAGAACTCCCCCTATATTCCAAGGCGCTACTTGACCAGATTAACAATGCAAATAGTGTAATTAGCGAACTAATTTGGAAAATCCAAGTGTTTGGCTCATTCTCGAGCTGTCTATTAATTTTTTCATTCATAAAAGCTATCTCCTATAGTAAGTGAATTTTTGTAAATATCAAACAACAATTGTGCATCAACTTTTTCTGGGTGAGAGGAAGTTTTCATTTTATCAGATATAATAGAATTTACATATTTATGTAATTCCTCATCACTGCATACAAAATTTACACCTTCTAACAATTTATTTATTATATCAAAAAGTTGCTCTAAACTATCAAGGCATAACCATTCTATAATTTTTGAAATTCTAGTTTTATCCTCAAAAGACTTCAAATAAGCTTCATATAAAATAGCATTTGCAACACCATGAGGCATATTGTGATAATAAGTTAAACTATAACCCATTGCATGAGGCAAAGAAGTTCTTGTTTGAGCAATTGCAATGCCTCCATAAGTTGATGCCAACAATAACTCTTCCCTATTTTGTTCGGTAATCTCACCACTAACTAACGCATTAATACACTTTGCAAAATACCCCAAACCTTGTTGCACAAAAGTTTCACTAATTAGATTGCTCCTAACATTCAAGTAACTTTCCATCAAATGACTAAGTGCATCTAAAGCTGTATATCGTGTAAGAGGAAGAGGCATATCGTTCATATATGAAGCATCTAAAAATGCTATAGTGGGAAATATTTTATGCCCATAATTTAACTTTGTACCACGTTTAAAATCTGTAAAAATAGCATATTGAGTAACTTCACTACCTGTTCCTGCAGTTGTTGGAATTGCCACAACAGGAACACCATCTAAAATATGATTACCAATTAAGTTATCTGCACCAATTTCAGGATTTTTTATCATAATAGCAATACCTTTTGCTGCGTCCATAGGAGAGCCACCCCCTATACCAATAACAAAATTTGAACCATGTTCCAATGCTTTAATTTTCGCTTTTTCCAAAGTTTCAAGAGATGGATTTTCCTCCACCTCATCAAATAAAATGTGTTCAATCCCCAAACTATCAAGCGCTTTTACTACATCAGCATAAGAACCATTTCGCTTAGCCGATGATTTTCCAGTAACTATACACGCTTTTGAGCCTAAGTTTTTAAACTCTTCTTTTTGCTCACCGATACAACCTTTACCAAAAATTATTTTTGTTGGCATTTCATAAATCATATAATTCTCCTTATCTAACTTTAAATTGGTTGGTCAAAAATCCCATAATACCCTTCAAATTCCCATACTAAAACTGTATTTGGAGGAAAAATTACTGATGTTCCCTCATTATCTTGGAACTTAAAAATTTTCTTGGTCTTATTTAAAATGTACGTATAATCAGAAGTTATACTATCACAAAAGTTTTTTAAATCCTCACTATTTTCAAGAGTATCCTCCTCAACTCCATCAAAATTTGTTACATCTTCGGCCCCCACCCCAAAAGTATCTTGCAAAAACTTTTTTATAGCATTATGAAAACTTTTTTTATCTTTAGTATACTTTAATAAATAATTTATTCCTACCCCGCCATACATATCAGAATTCGGGTTCATATTTCCGTTAAACTCTACGCTAGAATAAATCTCATTTCCTAAAATTATGTTAAGTGTTCCTCGTGTCATGAGTTTTCTCCTTTTCACAAAAATACAATCTAAGTTGAAAGTAATACATATATTATCAATTGTCAAGTCTTTATAAATTAAATCCATGATAAAAATTAAAAATCCTAACTTATTTCAAAGATATTTCTATTTTACCCTATTAATTTACCCAAAAATCAGCTCCACATTCCAATTATACTATCCAATTCACAAAAATTAGGACAAAAAAGGTAGATCATCACGATTTTTGAAAATAGGATTTTCGTTTGACTCCAGCAAACCATTTTATTTTTAGAAATTGCTCAAAAAAAACGCCATAACATTTACGTTATGACGAATAATTCTATATAATTTTATATTGATAGGTAGTAAGGTTAGCCTTAAGTGTAATAATTTTTTCATTATTAGACCAGCTTAATTCCACATTTTCCCCATCACTTTTTGAACTAAAAGTTGCTCCTGCAAAAAATTCTTCATTAGTATTTCTAAATTTAATTAACTCCAGTTGCTCCTTAACTACAGGATTTTCAAGACTTTGTTTAATATAATCAACAGATAAATTCGTTCTATTAATTTCTTTATGACCACCTTCTCCAGCTAACTTCACTGCATCATAATCATTTTTTCCACAAAATAAATCCAAATACCAAATTTGAGGCTTAGCTGGCATAAACAATTGTAACGCTCGAGCTAATAACATCTTTTTATCATCTTCACCAAGAGCGCTATAATATGTAGCATTTACTTGGTAGTACATACCCTCTTGACCATGAAGATTTTTTACATAACCCCCTCTATTTACAACTATATCAATAAGTTGCTGAATTTTTTGCTCATCAAGCATACCTTTTAAATCAAGCAAAGGAATTCCATCATGGCAACCAAGCATATTTACAACTTTTAAATCTTTCTCTACAATTTCATTAGCCCATCTCAATAAATTTGTGCCATCATTATTTTCAATTGTATCAATAATTAACCCTGGTAAAAAGAAATCATATGTCATATACCCCTTCTCAGAAAGAAGCTCATGAATTTTTTCCTCATAAGTAGAATGTATTTCTGGCAACAATAACAAATTGTATTTATCAGCTAACGTTTGCACTTTCTGCAATAAATCCCAAGTGCCTTCATCATTTAAGAAATTTTTAGCGCCAACTTCTTTTGGAGCATAGGCAAACGCATCTAATCTTACAATTTTGCTTCCATAAGAAGATAATTTTTGCAAAGTGTCATCATAAAATTCCCACACTAAAGGAGATTTTATATTCACGTCCATCTGCCCCATATAATTACACTCTAACAAATTTATTGTATCCGATTTATATTTTTCAAATCGACCAAAATTTATTTCCTCTGGAGTAACCCCTTTTTCCAACTGGTCATTAACAAAGCTCGAAAGATATTTGGCAACTCCATATTGAATATCCAAATTTTTCACAAGTTGCTGAGTACTAATTTTAGAATAACTAACTTCTTGATAAAATGTATTCCAATAAGGTACTTTTTTTCCGTTTGGCATAGCTACCATCAAAATCGGAAGCCCAGCTTTTCTAAAAAACATATCTTTAATCAAATGTGGCTCTGGCTCAATATAACCTTCACTAGTCATCTGACCATGACCTTCCCAAAACTTATTCCAATTAATAAAAAAATCACTATATTTTGAGTTCTCACCATTTTTAACCAAATCCTGAAACTGTGGCGATAATACAGACGTGTGATTTAAAATGAAATCCAACTTCAAATCTATACCCAAGTTTTTAATTTGTTCAAGGTCATCTTCTGTCGCCATCATCTCATTTAAATTGTAATCAATCACAGAAAATCCTCTATCCAAATCCGTATTAAAAACACTCGGCAAAATATAAAATGAACTAAATGCATCTTGCAAATTTTCATTTTTCAAAAAATCAATGATATCTGATAAAGACCCTCCCAAGCTATCTGGGTAAGCATTTAACATTGGTTTATTATTAATCATTCTCAATCCCTTCCATCATCTCTAAATACTCATTATGAGTTAATAAAACATCATTTTTAGATACAATAATTTTTGCTTTCTTAGACTGCTTAAATAACTTTTGTTGCTCAATTCCTAAAACTAAAGTTGCAAATGGAGAGTCCGTTTGATTATCCCTATTTCTAGCTATTCGGTGGGCTAAAGTTTCGGCTGGTGTACTATTTAACAAAATCGGAATATCTACCCCACACAAAAAATCACTATTACTATGAGTCCATTCAACTATCAATACTTTAATCTGCGAAAAATCAACCTGTTCATACCACAATTCATGAAGTTCTCGACCCATTCTTTTTAGCCAAATTGTTGGACTATCTTCCTTATAATTAGCTATAATTAAACTTAATTTATCAAAATCAATTTCATTATTAGTTCCTAGATAATTTATAAGACCTTGCTTGCCACCGTCAAAATACGATTTAAACCACTCAAACTCATTTATATATTTTGTATTCGCATCATCATTTTCAATTTGTAATTTTTGTAAAACTTTAAAGTTCTCTTCGCTAAAATTTCCATCTGCTAACATAGCCTCAATTCCTGATGTTCTATAGACTTTTATACGTTCTGCATCATTATATAACGGAATTTTGTGAGGATAATTATCACCAGACAAAGTATAAGCTCCAATTCCCATTTCATTTAAATAATATGCAATTACAGACGCTACACCAGACTTCCCAACGCCTGAACCACCACAAATTCCAACTACAACTTTATCATGCCCAACCAACTCTATTTCCTCTAAAAGCCTTGGAAATACAGCATTTGCCTTAGAAATATGATTTGGATAAATCGTAACTTTATCTTTTGGCATATCCCCACAAGGAATTTCCCCTTCAATTTTTGGAGCTGTCCAATTTTTCATAGTATCCTCCTTATATAATCTTAAAAACTTGAGAGAGTTGACCCCTACCCCCTCAAGTATAAAATATTAGTTTTTACTTGATAATACAAAAGCCTCATAAGGTTTTAAAATATAACTATTTGCTAAAGTGTTGCCATCATAATTTGAGATTATACAATTAAACTCTAAATATTTTTCAGGAATTTCCACACTTATTTCATTTTCGGTAAAATTGCACATAACAAACAATGTTTCCTCATTAGTTTCTCGTGTAAATGCAAAAATTTCTTCTGAAGATTTCATATATGGAGTAAATTTTCCATCATAAATTACTTCATGCTTACCTCTAAGTTTGATAATTTTTTTGTAGTAATTTAATACTGAATTCTCTCTTGATTGTTGTTCTTGAGCATTAATTTTATCAAAATTACTCGCCATTTTTATCCAAGTCTTTCCAGAGCTAAAGCCTGCATTTTGCGTGTTATCCCAATGCATTGGCGTTCTTGAATTATCTCTACCTCTAAGTTTTAAACATTCCATCATTTCTTCTTTAGAAATTAACCCTTCTGAAGTAAGTTCTTCAAAATATCTTAGACTTTCTATGTCATTATAATCTTCCAAATTATCAAAGTAAACGTTAGTCATTCCAATTTCTTCACCTTGGTATATATATGGAGTTCCCTGCAACATATGATTAAAGGTTACAAGCATTTTTGCAGAAACTTCTCTAAATTCATCACTATCATTTCCAAATCTAGTTACACTTCTTGGCTGGTCATGATTACCCAAATACAAGCTATTCCAAGCTTTATTATACAATTCTTCTTGCCACTTAATAATAATTTCTTTAAACTTTACAAAATCAAAACGCTCTGTAGTCCATTTTCCTAAAGGTCCATTCCCTACATCTACATGTTCAAAATGGAACACCATATTTAATTCCTTTTGATCATTTCCAGCATATTTTTCGGCTTCTTCAGTAGTTACTCCTGCCGTTTCTCCAACAGTCATTATGTCGTATTTTGACAATACTTCTCTATTCATTTCCTGAAGATAATCATGAATTTTTGGCCCATGCACAAAATATTTTCCACCATCACCATAAAGCTTTCCAACTTCTCCATCTGGGAAAGTTTGAACTTTAGAAATCAAACTAATAACGTCCATTCTAAATCCATCTACCCCTTTTTCACACCAAAAATTCATCATATCATAAATTTCTTTACGTAATTTTTCACATTCCCAATTTAAATCTGGCTGTTTTTTACTAAATAAATGCAAGTAATACATATCCGTTTGAGGGTCGTGTTCCCAAGTTGAACCTCCAAAAAATGCCCCCCAGTTATTTGGGGCTTTTCCATCTTTACCATCTTTCCAAATATAATAATCTCGATATGGATTATCTAAAGATTTGCGACTTTCCACAAACCAATTATGCTCATCTGAACTATGATTTACTACCAAATCCATCAAAATCTTAATGCCTCTTTTATGCGCATTTTCAAGTAATCTTTCATAATCTTGCATCGTACCATAATCCGATAATATTTTTTGATAATCAGAAATATCATATCCATTATCATCTAATGGCGACTCAAGAAGAGGTGAAATCCAAATTACATTAATTCCAAGTTCCTTTAAATAATCAAGTTTTTCAATAATTCCGTTAATATCTCCAATCCCATCTCCATTACTATCATTAAAACTACGAGGGTAAATTTGATATACCACTGCTTCTTTCCACCATTGTCTTTTCATAAAACAATCCTCCTATAAAATTAATAATTATTCTTTTACTGAACCAGAAACTACACCCGACATAATAAATTTTTGTGCAAAAACATAAACAATTAATACTGGTGCAAGAACCATTGTATATGAGGCAAATGCCAAGTTATAATCTACTGAAAATTGGCTCTTAAATACATATTGTGCAAGTTGCAATGTCTGTTGACTTTCATCAGTTAGTAAAATTAATGGCATCGTGAAATCATTCCACGTCCACATAAATGATAAAATTGCAACTGTTGCAGTAATAGGTTTTAGTAAAGGATATACTACAATACAAAATGTTTGTAATACTCCTGCCCCGTCAATCATTGCTGCTTCTTCTAAAGAAATTGGTAAACTTTTAATTGCACCTGAGTATAAAAAGCAATTCATCGGCAATCCAAATATTATATAAAGAAATGAAATTCCCCAAATATTATCCAAATTAAATCTACTTGCTTGAATTACAAGTGGAAGCATAATGACACTAAAAGGAATAAACATTGCACTCAAAAAATAGTAGTACACGTACTTAAAAAATTTGCTTTTATCACGATTTCTAACAATTGCATACGCTGTAAACGAAGTTAGAGGAAGAGTAAATATTAAATTTATAATCGTAATAATTGCTGTGTTTGCAAATTTTCTTGGAAAATCAGTTTTTACCCAAGCATCAACAAAATTTTCTAACCGAATTTGTTTTGGAAACGATAGCACATTTACCATATCTGAGGGGTCTTTTATCGCAATAACAAACACCATATATAGTGGAGTTAAAATGAATATTATTACACCCAACATTAATAATGCACTAACAAGCCAGTTACGTTTATTAGTCATTAAGTTTCGCCTCCCTCTTTTCCAAAAATCTAAGTTGTAATAATGAAATTGTAGCTACTACAATAAATAAAATTACTGCATTTGCCGATTGATATGCAAACTGACCTCCTGATAAACCACGCTTATAAATTAATACAGCGATAGAAGTTGTAGTCATTCCAGGACCCCCATTAGTCATGGCCATAATCTGATCATATACCATCAAAAATCCTTTTATAGATAATACCATATTAATTGTGAATGACGTTGCTAAAAGAGGAAATGTAATTAACCAAAATCTTCTAAATCCAGTAGCTCCATCAATAGCTGCTGCTTCATAAATATCTGTATTTATCGCCTTCAACCCAGCAGTATAAACCAAAGTATTAAACGCACTAGAAGCCCAAACCGTAACAAATATAATTCCCCACATAGCTTTGTCTGTCCCCAGAATATTGACACTTAACATCTCTATTCCTAACATTTGCCCAATTGGTGGAATGATATTTGCAAAGATATAATTGAAAATAAAACCTATCATAAGATTTCCAAGCATATATGGCAAAAAGTAGGCTGCCTTTAAAAATCCTGCACAATAAATATTTGCATTTAAGGCACACGCTAACACTAAACTAAGTAGATTTACTAAAACTGTTGTAATTAGTGCAAAAGTAAAGGTGAATTTATATGCATTTATTACATCTGGATCTTTAAAAAGTTGCAAGTAATTTCTAAGCCCAACCCATTCCCAATTTCCATAACCTTTCCAATCGGTAAAACTATAAAAAATCCCTTGTATAAACGGAATTGTATGGAACAGAAAAAAACACACGGTCATTGCTCCAACTATTATATAGTAAATAGGATTTACTTTTTGAGTTTTCATCTGTGTTCCCCCTTTCAAATTATAATTATACAACTTCATTATTTAATATTTACTGCATCATATTTGGCATCTAAATCAGCTAAAGTTGCTAAAATATTTGCTTCATTATCCATTCCCGAAGAATAATTCATTGCAAAACCTGATAATACTGCCGATAAATCAAGCCCATTTGGGTAGTAGTGGTCTGGGAAATTTTCTACATTTCCTGCCATAATATCAGCACTCGCATCTGAAACCATTGGGTTAGTTTGTTCAACTCCTTTTATAGCAGAAAATGCAAATTGGTCATTTATATACTTCGTTGCAATTTCTGGAGTTGTTGCAAACTCTACAAACTTTTTGGCTACCTCTTCTTTTTCGGAGTTACCCTTAACAACAGCAAATAATACGTCGACACCTGAAGTCAACTTATTTTCTATAGCGTTGTTTGAAGTAGGGAAAGCAAACATACCTAAATTTATATCTGGATTTGCTGCTATAACCTGATTAATTGCCCAGTTTCCATTTATTATCATAGCACCTTCACCCATTGCAAATGCTTTGTTTCCATCATCATAAGACATTCCCATAAAATCTGGTTGAGCATAATCCATTAATGTAATAATGTTTTCCAACACCTGTTCATGAGTCCCTACAAAAGTAGTTTTATCTTGCAATCTATCGTCCATAAAATTAGCAGGCTGAATTACAGGCGCCATACTATTCCATGGCGGTAAAATCGTCCAACTGTCCTTATATGTAAATACAAATGGTTCAATTCCTTTTGAGTCCAATGTTTCAATAACATTAATAAATTCATTCCAGGTATTTGGTACATCAACTCCAGCTTGTTCAAATAAATCTTTGTTATAAATTACCCCAGAAGCATTAGTTGCATAAGGCACTCCGTATACAATTTCTTCTTTATTTTCATTTCTATTGTACACCATGTCTAAATAACTTTCATGTAAAGTTATAATATAAGCTTCATTACTTAAATCTACTAACATTCCTGCACTTTGAACTTCTGTAAAATATGAGTCACCTCCCATTGCTAAAATATCTGGCATATCATTTTTTGCCATTCTAGTTTTTAGAACGGTTGCATGGTCTGCTGGAGCTACAACTTTAATTGTGTATTCTGGATTTTGTGCATTAAACTCTGAAACAATGCTCTCTAAAATAGCCACATTTTCTGCCTTGCTCGAAAATAACTCAAGTGTATTATTGTTTGAAGATGAACCCCCACACCCTACTAACATTGATGATAATGAAACAACTAATGATAAAACTAACTTTTTACTCATATAAATGCCTCCTCTTTGTATATTGAATTTATTAATTATCCTCTAAAATTATAATTTTTATTAATTATAGAGCATTTCTGTAGATATTTTTATCTATTTTCACCTACATTTAATAAATTCAATGTGCTATATTAATTATTTTATCTAAATTTCTTGTTACACATAATATTAAACTATCATCTTAGTTTCGTCAATAAGTTTCTAACGAAACCTATAAATTTTACAAGTGGAAACGGTTTTAAATAGACATATTTACTTCTCACAAAATAGTTTAATTTAGCATTTTTACTTAAATTTATATGTTTTCAACAACAAACAGCCCCTACATCTATAAACAATGACTATAAATTTGATTTTAAATATTGTTACTTATTTAAAATTTAATTTCGCAACACAAAAAAAGAGAGTCTAGGACTCTCCTCTTTAATATGCATTATAACATTCAGCTTTAGTTTCTGTAGACCTTGATGTTCCTGCAAATCCACACAAATATCTTCTGAACATACAACAATTTCATTAACTAAATACTGCTTGTACTAACAAAACAACTTAACATATTTTAAACTTTATTGGTAAGTTTCTCTTCTATAAATTATGTTATAGCACTCCCACTTAGTTTCATAATGTGTACTATGCCCTGTACCTCCACAGCTTGCACATTGTACCTGTTGGTCAACTAGTCTCTCATAATTTTGATGATATTTATCATAACGATTATGAGTACAATTTTCAACTCCAGTAAACAACCATAGAGTTGGAGTTGTATCTAATAGATGTACCTCACCTCCACACTCACAATTTAAACCTTCTACCACAGGATACTCTTCAATATTTTCAACCTGTGAATATGGCGTTGTAATGCTAAAAGTATATTCTGGTATTGCAGGGTCATAACTTCCAACCGTTGCATAAGTATTAGTTATATTTCCAAAACAACTTAAAATACAAAGACTAGCTAAAAATAATTTTTTCTTCATTTTATCACCTCCTTTTTAATATACTATAATTTATTTTTTGTGTAAAGTATAATATTTTGCACAAAAAAACTGCACCCTCTTTTTTGGGTACAGCTTATAATTATTTTACAGAATTTCTAATTATTAGTTTAACTGGACTATAAATATTTGGATTTTCTATAGGCTCATTATTAATTATTTTCATTAATTGACCAAAGGCTAAAATTGCTTTACACTTTATATCTTGGTGAATAGTTGTGAGAGGAGGATTTGCAAATTTACAATATAAATTATCATCAAAGCCTGTAATTGAAATATCTTTGGGGATATTTAACCCAAGTTGAGTAAGGATTTGCATAGCCTCCATAGCTCTAAAATCTGAACTAAAACTTAGTGCTTGAACTGTCAAAAATCGTTCTAAATTTCGCTTATAAAAACTTTCAACATCAGCAATATTTGAACTCAAAACTATATATCTATCTTGAGAACATTTTTTTCCACCTTGCTCCTGAGCTTTTTTGAAACCTTTCCACCTTTCATAATCACTATCTTTATTAGTTTCAGCAATAAAAAGTGCCTCTGTCAAACCTCTTTTATAAAGATAATTTCCGATTTGAAATCCACCATCATAATCCTCAATCCCAATATTATAAAAAGAAGTTGAACCTTTTTCTGGATAATAGTCTATTAATACCATAGGTTTATTAAGTTTCTGAGTTAAACTTTTATACCGTTCTTCATTAAATGAAAATAATATAAGACCATCAATATTCCATCTGGAAGCAATATCTACTATGGAATTTGTGTTTTCGCCTGAAATTATCATCATATAATACCCATGCTTTTCTGCTTCTAACTGAAGATGGCTCAAAAATTCGGATATAAAAGGTGTTTGCAAAGCATGCATATGATGAAAAGTTTGTGAGCCTAAAGTTAATCCTATAAGGCGTGATGAATTTTTAGTCATTATGAGCGACCCCATATTTGGAACATAACCCTCTTCTTCTAACATCTTAGAAATTTTATCTTGTGTTTCTTTTGACACACGTTTAGTTTTGCCATGAAGTACATTTGAAACAGTCGTTCGGCTGACCCCCAATTTATCGGCAATATTTTGTAATGTAATCACTAAACCACCTCTAAACTAATTTAATAACTATCTTGAGTTAAATAATCCAAATTTTTTCTTCTATCCTTTTGATATGGAAGCTAAAGCAAATGGATAAACCTTACCTGCACCTGTCTCTTTTAATTTATGACCACAAATGTAAGTGTTCATCTTTAACTCCAACCATTAATTTTAATAATTCCAATCCTCTACTATACATTAGTTCCCCCTTGAATTTTAATCACTATGTTAATTTCTTTCTTAGATAGTGACTGATACTTTCAATAATCATTACTGTTACAAACAATGTAAGTAGTATCATTCCAACGCTATCATATTCTTTCCAACCTACTTTTTCATTTAAAATTAGGCCCAATCCTCCTGCTCCTACATACCCCAAAATTGATGCATATCTAACATTCCCTTCAAAACAAAAAAGGCAATTGGCGATATAACTTGGAAGTACTTGAGGCACAATTCCAGCACTAAAAGCCTTGATTTTTGTAGCTCCAAACGACTCTAACGCCTCATATGGTCCCATATCTACAGTTTCAATTTGTTCATATAATAATTTTCCGATATATGCAAAAGTAAAAACAGCTATAGCCGTTGTCCCTGCTAGTGTTCCAAGCCCAAAGATGTATGTTGCAATTAGGGCAATTACTAAAGTTGGAAATGTTCTTACTAAACTTAGAAAAAATCTTACTAATGCTAATATAAATTTGTTATGAACAATATTACTTGATGCCAAAAACGCAAATGGTATTGCTAACACCGAACCTATAAATGAACCTAGTAGCGACATTTTAATAGTGTCAAATAACGGCTTCCAAATAGAACTTAAATAATTTGTGTTAGGTGGATACATTCTTTCTAGTATTACAAAAAATTGGCTTCCTCTTGTTTGTAGAGTTGTGAGGTTAAACCCTGTAATTTCAATAGATATATACGACATAATCAAAATTAAAATTACAACTATTGGCATATTTGAGCGTTTTTCTTGGACTTGTTTTCCGTTTGGTAAAGTAATAGTTTTTGCCATAGTTTACCCCTCCATTTTACCGATTTCTTGGTCACCATAAATTGTACTTAACACTGCTGGCGTTACATTTCCACTTGGTCCATCGTATACAACTTGCCCTGCCTTAACTCCAATAACTCTATCTGCATATTCTAATGCCAAATCTACATGGTGAATATTTATTAATATAGAAATGTTAAGTTCTTGGTTAATCGTTCTAAAATCGTCCATAACTTGGCGTGCTGTAACTGGGTCTAGTGCTGCAACTGGTTCATCTGCCAAAATAATTTCTGGATTTTGAGCCAAAGTTCTAGCTAATGATACCCTTTGTTGTTGTCCCCCAGAAAGTTGGTCAACTCTTACAAATGCTTTATCCAAAATTCCTACTTTATCTAATGCCTGAAGAGCTACAATTTTTTGTTCTTGGGGATAAATTCCAAGAATTACTCTCCAAAATGGTAAATCTGGAACATTTGACGTAAGTACATTTTTTATTACAGTTGTTCGTGTTACTAAGTTATAAGATTGGAAAATCATTCCTATATTTCTTCTAAATTTTCGCAAAGATGCGCCTTTTAATGTGCTTACATCTATGTTATTTACTGTTAGTGTGCCTTCTGAAATATCGTGAACTCTATTAATTGTACGGATTAGGGTTGATTTTCCTGCTCCTGAGAGACCAATAATTGCAACAAATTCTCCTTGGTCAATTGATAGAGATACATTTTTTAAGCCTGTATACCCATTTGGATATACTTTTGATACATTATCAAATTTAATCATACTGTCTAAACTCCTTTTATATTGTTCTATAAAAAAAGGGTGAGAAACTCACCCTTTTTGTTATCATATCAATACTAATTTTCAATTTTAAACTGTTATTGAGAAAGTTGTCTTATTAATTGTTGTGCTTTACGTTCTTCATCATAATCGCTTGGGTCAGCAAGTTGATAACCGTTGTGACTATAAATTGCAATAACTTCTTTACCCTCAGCAGAATTTCCAATATCAATAAATGCATTTTCTACGGCTTGTTTAAACCCTGCAATTTTCATGTTATCAGACCATAAACTTACACTTACTGTATCATTATAAATTGGAGCAGTTACACCAATTACGTTAGTTTCTTCCCAAATGCTTGCTTCTCTTCCAAAATCAGTTTGCCATTTATCTTCATTATCACGGCGAACGTCTGCAAATCCTAGAACTACGTCAACTTGACCAGAAGCTAATCTTGCCATTGCGCTTCCGTACGAGTCTGATTGAACTGCACTATCTAAATCTGTAA
>LNZR01000023.1:14035-31657 GCA_002007365.1 Epulopiscium sp. Nele67-Bin005
ATTGTAAAGTCTGTCTGGTCTTTTTGAATGAATTGGAATTAATAATTTTGGGCTAATTAAATTGATAATCTTAATTAAATCTTTAGGAAAAGCATGACCACTACAAGAAAGCTTCATAAATTCTATATTTTTTTCTTCAAATTGCTTGACAAATGGTGCATAATTTGGATCAAACTCACCAAGAGGTACAGCGTTTGAATGAATGTAAATTCCTCCTGTTTTTAATTTGTCCAAATGTTGTAATGCTAATGTATCCAACTGCCAAAAATATTTATTTTCATCTTGTAATAATGTATCAAAATCAATTTTGAAACTTGGGTCTAATCCATAATCTGTATTATCAAGTTGATAATAATATGCCTCTTCACCTGTTGCATCTTTTAACACATAAGCATAATAAGCATCTAAAACTACCGTACGTTTTTTGGTAATATTTACCATCTCAATTATGTGTTGAATACGCTCGATATTTGAAATATAGTAGTTAAATGTAAGTTGCTTGCTTGGATTTTGCTCTATAATTTGCTTAATTTTATCAATTACATACTCCTCTTTTAACAATTCATTGTGTAAATTATCTGAAATTTCTTCATCAACATCACGATGAGAAACACTCACCCCTTCAATTAGTAGTATATCACAATTATAGCTTGCTTTGCAAAAGTTTCTTGTAGCATTTTCTCTATAACCATGAATTCTAATATCTCCAGTGTATGAAATTGTTAAATCTGGTGTTGTAATTAATAATCCACATGACCCATAAGCATCGTGGTCAACTGGCATAACTTTTACATTAATCTCACCAATCTGAACTTCCTCATTCTCTTTAACCCCAATGATTTCACGTACATTTCTTCCATTATTATTCTCAAGTGGAAATAAAAAATTATTATTAATATTTAACGTTTCTAATAATGATTTTGTGCCTTCCAAAGTGTATAGAGGAATTTCTGGATTTAAATAATTTATAATTTTTGAGTGATCCAAATGAACATGAGATAAAAATACTCCTCTATGGTGAAAATTATCTTCCGTTGAACTATAACCTTTAAGTTTTATACTAGGGTCAAATATATTATTAACGTATGGAACTAGCCCTTCATCTAATAATTCTTGTAAATTTGTAGGTTGAAACGGTGCTTCTGGTCGATATTCACTTCCAAAATCGAAGAAAATATGACTATCACCATATGCAATTTCGATAATTGTTCCACCAATTGTTAATACTCCATTATGAAAATGTACTTTAGTTTTTTTATCCTTTAACTCCACTTTTTACAACTCCTCTAATAATTTGTTTTCTAAATACTAAGTAAATAATTAAAATTGGTACAATTGAAATTGTTGAGGCTGCCATTTGTAGATGAACGTGTGTTCCACTTTCTGTTGCAAATGAGCTTAACCCGTTACTTAGTAGTCTCATATCTGTTGAATTGGTTACTAAAATTGGCCATAAGAATGAATTCCAACCACTGATAAAGCTTAATATTGCCATTGTAAATAGCGCAGGTTTAATTAGTGGTATCAAAATTCTTACAATAAACTCTAAATCTCCACACCCATCAACTTTTGCTGCTTTGTAATAAGAAATCGGCACACTAGTTAAATAATTTTTTAGATAAAAAATATAAAAAATGCTAGCTAATGACGGAATTATCAAAGCTGAATATGTGTCTAACAAATTCATTTGTGCAATAGTTTGATAATTGGTAAATACTGTAACTTCGTATGGCACCATAAGTAACGCCGCCATTCCTAATACTAGCATATCTTTACCTTTAAATTCAAGCTTTACAAACGCAAATGCCGCAAGAATTGATGTAATTAAAGTTCCAATTGTTGATACTGTTGACACAAACACTGTATTTACAAAGTATTTAGCAAAAGGTGCTTGTTCCATTGCCACCGAATAATTTTCAAACTGAGGCACTTCTGGAAATATTGTTGGGGGAATGCTTGTAGCTTCTTGAAACGTCATTAAACTTGCCAAAATCATATATACAAATGGAAATAACGTAATGATTGACATAAAAACTACAAACCCTTTAGCTATAAATGAATTTAGTTTTTCCATGATTTCCTCCTATTTTGATATCTTTTTTAGTACCCAATTTTGAATTACTGTAAAAAACAAAATTAGGAAAAATAAAATTACTGCTGCTGCCATACCTTGCCCGTATCTATGCTCTTGCCAGAACTTCGTAAAGATATAAAATACCCCTGTAGATGCACTGTTTGCAATCCCTGCACTAGCATTAAATAACGAATAAACTTGGGCATAAACTTTAAACGCATTAATAAAGTTTACCATAAGTAAAAATGTAATTATCGGTATCATTTGTGGCAAAGTTATTCTAAAAAACTGCTCTTTTTTTGTTGCTCCAAACATATCAGCTACCTTATAATAACTATCATCAATGTTTCTAAGCCCTGATAATAGAATAATTATGTTGAATGCAAGTCCTGACCAAATTCCAAAAATAATTAGCGAAGTCATACTCATTGAAGGGTCATTCAAAAAATTAATTGCCTCAATTCCAAACCAACTAAGCATATAATTGATAAACCCGTATTGTTCGTTAAATAAAAAACGAAATACTATCCCTATTGCGATAACACTTGTTAAATATGGAATAAAAAATATTGTTTCAAAAATAGCTTTATTTTTAATTTTATCAAATATGGTTACTGCTATAATCATCGAAATTATAAGCCCAATAGGCACAACAACCCCTGCATATAACGCTGTATTTTTTATTGCTGTATGAAATCTAGCATCTTGTAATACGATAGAAAAATTCTGCAAACCATTAAATCTCAAGTTGTTGAGTGTTCCAGTGTGCAATGAAATATAAAATGTTTTGTATAATGGTAAAACATTAAATATCCCTATAATTATTAAGGCTGGTAGCAAAAACAGCCATGCTTTTGGTGAATTTTCGGCACTATATTTTAACTTCCTCATATTAATATACCCTTGTTCCATCTTCATTAAATATATAAATTTTACTGTAGTCAATATCAAATCCTACTGTTTGATTTTCCTGAATTTTCTCATTGATATCAGTAATACTTTTTACGTGTTCACCACTTATATTAAAGTTCAAAATTGCATCTTTTCCAATAAGTTCAACACTTTCAATAGCCACATTAAATAACGGTGACTGGCTCAAAACAAAATATTCTGGTCTAATTCCGACAATATATTTACCTTTATTCAACTCCCCTTTAAATCTATCTTTTGTTAATAAATTTAAATTAATCGAAAAATCTTTAGTAGTTAAATTATTTCCGTTTTTCTCGGCTGTAAAAAGGTTTATAATTGGATTACCCATAAATTTTGCCACAAATAAATTAGCTGGCTCAAGATATAAATTTTGAGGTATATCAAATTGTTGTACAATTCCAGAATCCATAATTACAATTCTATCACTAATTGATAACGCTTCTTCTTGGTCATGAGTTACGAAAATCGTTGTAATTCCAATCTCTTTAACCAATCTTCTAATTTCTTCACGAATTCTTAATCTTAATCTAGCATCTAAATTACTTAGTGGCTCATCTAGCAATAATACCTTTGGATTTTGCACCAAAGCACGAGTAATTGCCACCCTCTGTTGCTGACCTCCAGACATATTCCCTGGCTTTTTGTCTGCAAGCTCCAAAATATTTGTAATTTCCATATACTTTTTCGCTCTAGTCTCTGCCTCTTGCTTAGAAACTTTATTTTTACCAACAGTCAACGGAAACATAACGTTTTGAAGCACTGTCATATGTGGATACAGCGCATAATTTTGAAATACAAGCCCAATATTTCTATCTTTTGGGTGCTTATTAATTACTGAGTCATTGTCAAATTTTATATCTCCACTTGTTGGGTCAAGAAGTCCAGCTAACAAATTTAAAATTGTGGTCTTTCCACACCCCGAAGGCCCAAGAAGACAAACTAATTCCCCCTCATTCATCTCCAAATTAATGCTCTTTAATGCCTCGTAACCATTGTCACTGTAGACTTTACGCAAATTTTCTATTTTTATCATCTTCACACCTCATACATAATTTAATAGGTAAAAAAAGTTCTTAATATCGCTATTATATCCTATAAAAATTTTTTAAACAACACAATAAACGCCAATTTACGTTAAAAGTATGTAAAGTTTATGTAAAAATTCCTGTCATATTATTTGAAATTTCGACAATTAAATGGCAATTTAGGCGCTTATAAAAATTCAGAATTCATTAGTTATAATGTTATTTAAATTATACAATTTTTAGTTTACTTGAATAATAAGGTTGTCCTAATGAATATAAATCCTATTTTCACAATCTGCCTATTGAATGCTTGTAAAATTTTTGGATAATTATACGCTTTAAATTTTTAAAATTCTAATCATATCTAAAAATTTTTTGGTGCAATTCATAGTTCTATCCTCAAATTGCTTTGTTAAATATGTAAAATTTTCCTATAAAAAATTCAGAAAAATAGAGTAGCTTTTTCCTTACTAAATAAAATTCTGTACCAGTTTCTTCCTTATTAATAGGCAAAATAAAAAGCCCACTAAATTTAGTGGGCTAAAATATTATTTATTGAGCCTGAAACTTTCCTTTGATGTAATTAATTAAATCAAAAATTGTATCATCAACATTATTATCATCGTACTCATCAAAACTATCATTTAACTGCTGATTAATTTTTAAGTTTGCTAAATATTCTTGAGTATTTGGGTTGTTGATATCATCTAAAATACTTTGTGGTGTATGCTTTTCCAAAATTTTAACAAGCTGAGATTTAATGATTGGAGGCACGATATCTAATAATACTACCACTTGGTACATAAATGTATGATAGTTAGGAGCAGTTCCTAAACTTAATAAAATATGTGTTAATAAGTTGTCTGGGTTCTCAATTTCAATGTCATTTTGAATTGAGCTATTAATTGTTGTAAAGTTCAAAGTTGGCATCATGGCAATGTAATCTTGCTCTACTATCAAATTCTTATCCAAGTTTAACTTTTCGTTTAAGTTAATTATAAACGGTAATACTGTTGGCATACTCGAAATATTATCATATTCTGTAACATCTGGTGGCAAATGATTAAAACGAAAATCCAATAAGGCTCTATTAGTTAAATCCACCAGTCTCATGTATGATAAGTTCGTTGGAAAAGGTTGGTGAGTTGTAAAAATAATTAAATAAACATCACCAGTTGGATTTTTTAGAACCATCGTAAAATCAAGTGGCTTATTTTTTCTACGTGGCAAAATATTCATTTCAGCAACTTGGCAATTCTCCAGAGCTTCTGTTTCTAAAGCCATTCTCTCACTTCCATTATCCCTAATAAAATTTGGTTGCAAAATCGCTTCTTTAAATAATTCTTGTTGTAAATTTAATACAACGGCTGTTGTTTGAGGTCTTAACATCATCTTTCTCCTTTTTAAGTGTGTATTTTTTGTAGATAACTCAACACTCGGCTATTAATATTTCGATATTTTCGCCATTATACTTTAGTATATACCAAAATAGAACAATGCGCCATATTTAAGTTAAAACATATGTTAATTTTAACAAAAATTTAACCTAAAAAAAAGTAAATATTTATGGATATTTTTTCCAAAAGTTTCTAACTTTTTTTGTTACTTTTTTCAATTAAGAAAATAATAAGTCTTTTTCTTTCACAAAAACAGGACCTATTTTTAATATAATCACCATTTTTATAATTAGCCTTTCCAATAAAATTTTATATTATAGTTGCCCAAAAATTGCCCTTAAAATACGCTCTATAACCTGCACTAGATATTCTAATAATAATCAAATCCAGCCCCAATTTTTGCCGATTTCGTCCAGATAATCACCCTTACTCCAAATATTTTGCACAAAAAAAGAACACCAAGCCCTGCGCATGACTTAGTGTTCTTTTTATTATTTACCGCCACCCATTTTAATTCTAACAAGTGACTTTTTAAGTGCAACTTCAGCTCTTTTGTGGTCAAAGCCATCTTTAGTTTTGTTGGCTTCTGCACGTTCTTTAGCTTTTTTTGCACGGTCTACATCAATTTCGCCTTCAAGTTCAGATGCATCTGTTAAAATAACAACTCTATCCTTAGTTACCTCAGCAAATCCACCCATAGTAGTTGCAACTTTCTTTTGACCATTCACTTTGTAGCGAACTAGCCCATAAGTTAAAATCGCAACAACAGGTTCATGGTCATATAAAACTCCCACTTCACCTTCGCTTGTTTTTAGCACAACTGAATCGACAGTTTCATCTAATACAGTACGTGTTGGTGTTATTATTTGAAGTTTCATTTGATTAGCCATAACAATCACCTACAGATTTTTCGATTTTTCGATAGCATCTTCAATTGTACCAACCATGTAGAATGCATTTTCTGGAAGTCCATCATGCTTACCTTCAAGGATTTCTTTAAATCCTCTAACAGTTTCTTTAACTGGTACATAACGCCCACCCATACCTGTAAATACTTCTGCTACGAAGAAAGGTTGAGATAGGAATTTTTGAACTTTTCTTGCACGGTTTACTGTCATTTTATCTTCTTCAGAAAGCTCATCCATACCTAAGATTGCGATGATATCTTGTAACTCTTTGTAACGTTGTAGAGTTGATTGTACCTCAAGTGCAACTTGGTAATGGTCATCTCCAACTACTTGAGGGTCAAGTACACGTGATGTTGAGTCAAGTGGATCTACGGCTGGGTAAATCCCTTGTTCTACGATAGCACGTGAAAGTACTGTTTTCGCATCAAGATGGGCGAAAGTTGTTGCTGGAGCAGGGTCAGTTAAGTCATCGGCTGGTACATATACTGCCTGTACAGATGTGATTGACCCTTTGTTTGTTGATGTGATACGCTCTTGTAATCCTCCAAGCTCAGTTGCAAGAGTTGGTTGGTAACCTACGGCACTAGGGATACGTCCTAGAAGTGCCGATACCTCAGAACCAGCTTGAACGAAACGGAAGATGTTATCTACGAATAGAAGAACGTCTTGCCCAGATTCATCACGGAAATATTCAGCCATTGTTAACCCTGTTAAGGCAACACGCATACGAGCACCAGGTGGCTCATTCATCTGACCGAATACCATTGTTGTTTTATCAATAACTCCAGACTCTGTCATCTCGTGGAAAAGGTCATTCCCTTCACGAGTACGCTCACCTACACCTGCGAATACAGAGAAACCACCATGCTCTGTTGCAATGTTACGGATAAGCTCTTGGATAAGAACCGTTTTACCTACTCCAGCTCCACCGAACAGACCGATTTTACCCCCTTTAAGGTATGGACAAAGTAAATCTACTACTTTAATCCCTGTTTGTAAAATCTCTGCTTGAGTTGCTTGCTCTTCAAAGCTTGGTGCTGGTCTATGAATTGGCCATTTTTCCACTTGTGGATCTGGTTTGTTATCTACTGCATCACCAGTTACGTTAAAGATACGCCCTAGAGTTTCTCTACCTACTGGAACAGAAATTGGTGCTCCAGTATCAACACATTCCATACCTCTTGTTAAACCTTCAGTTGCTGACATCGCAATTGTTCTTACTACATCATCACCTAAATGTTGAGCAACTTCTACCACAAGTTTCTCTCCACCTGTTTTTACTTCGATAGCATTGTATAGTGCTGGTAAATTCTCTGGAGTAAATTTAATATCAAGTACTGGACCGATAATAGTTACGATATGTCCTAAATTATTTGCCATTGAATTTCTCACTCCCTATTATAATAGTGTAATTAACGTTGCCATAATCAAAATTATGTTTGCTTCCTAATTAAAAGGCTTGAATTCGGGAACAACGAACCCCTACTTTAAAATTTTTATGTTATTATAATGCCTCAGCACCACTTACGATTTCTGTAAGCTCTTGAGTGATTGCAGCTTGACGAGCTCTATTATACTCAATACTAAGTTTTGTAATCATCTCTTCTGCATTTTCAGTTGCTGAATCCATCGCACTCATACGAGCACCTTGCTCACTAGCAGCCGATTCTACAAGACCACCAAAAGTTATGTCTGCTAAATATCTAGGAATTACATATCCTAAAACTTCCTCAGCACTTGGCTCATATAATAATAAGTCTTTTGGTTCTGCATTATCGCCTACTTCTTCTTCAATCTGTTTTAAATCTAGTGGTAAAAGACGAATCATAGTAGGGTCTTGTTGGATAGTAGTTTTGAATGCTGTATAAGCAAGGTAAACTTCCCCAACTTCCCCTTTACCAAATATATCAATTACATAATCTGCAATAAGTTTTGCATCTTTATGAGTTGGACTCTCAGAGATACCTAAAACTTCTTTAGTGATGTTATATCCTCTTGAGTTAAAGTTATCTCTGGCTTTTTTTCCAACTGCAATAATTTGAGCGTCATCTTTATTTGTGATATCTTTCATTACAAGTTTACAGATATTTGAGTTATATCCACCTGCAAGACCTCTATCAGAAGCCAAAACGATATACGCTTTTTTTGTTGATGCATTAGTTTTTAGTAGTGGCATATTAACAGGCCCTGCATTAGAAGCTATAGAATGAATAGTTTCTTGCATTTTAGTAAAGAATGGTCTTGATTTAAGAGCCAACTCTTTACTACGAGTTAATTTTGCTGTTGCTACAAGGTTCATTGCATTTGTAATTTGTTTGGTGCTATTGATACTTTTCATTCGTCCTTTAATATCTTGTAAAGACGCCATTCTCGCACCCTTTCTATTTTTTAAATAGTCAAATTAATTAACAATTATTCTGGTCTAAAACTTGCTTTACATTGCTCAATAGCAGTTTTAATTTTATCATCAAGCTCTTTTGTAATACCAGCTGGTTTGATAATATCTTTTAAGATATCTGAATATCTTGTATTAACAAACTCAAGAAGTTCTGCTTCAAATTGTCTAACTGCATGAGCAGGAATATCCATTAGGTATTTTCTAGTTGCAGCATAAAGTACTACTACTTGCTCAGCAACGCTCATAGGCTTATATATACCTTGTTTTAAGATTTCCACGATACGCTCACCTTGAATTAAGGCATTTTGAGTTGCTGTATCTAAATCTGAACCAAATTGTGCGAATGATGCTAAGGCACGGTATTGTGCAAGCTCCACACGGATAGGTCCTGCGATTTGTTTCATCGCTTTAATTTGAGCAGCTCCCCCAACCCTTGATACTGAAAGACCTGGGTTAACGGCTGGTCTTACACCTGAGTTGAATAAATCAGTTGATGTAAAGATTTGCCCATCTGTAATAGAAATAACGTTTGTTGCGATATATGCTGAGATATCCCCTGCTTGAGTTTCGATGATTGGAAGCGCAGTAATAGAACCAGCTCCTAAATCTTCTGAAAGTCTTGCAGCACGCTCAAGAAGTCTTGAGTGAAGGTAGAAAACGTCCCCTGGATATGCCTCACGACCTGGTGGTCTACGAAGTAATAATGCCATTGTACGGTAAGCTACGGCGTGTTTTGATAAATCATCATAAATAATTAATACGTCTTGACCAGCTTCCATCCACTCTTCACCAATTGTAACCCCTGAGTAAGGAGATAAATATTGAAGTGGAGCAAGCTCACTAGCTGTAGAAGCAACGATTGTAGTATATTCCATTGCTCCAAATTTCTCTAAAGTTGCAACGATATTTGCTACTGTAGATGCTTTTTGCCCAATAGCAACATAGATACATTTTACACCACTACCTTTTTGGTTAATGATTGTATCTATTGCAATTGAAGATTTTCCTGTTTGACGGTCACCGATAATAAGCTCACGTTGTCCACGCCCAATTGGAACCATGGCATCGATTGCTTTTTGACCTGTTTGTAAAGGAGTATCAACAGATTTTCTTGACATAACCCCGTGAGCAGTACGCTCTACTGGTCTAAACTTATCTGTAGTGATTGGTCCTTTTCCATCAATTGGTTGACCTAGTGCATTAACAACACGCCCTACCATTGCATCACCTACTGGTACTTCAACAACACGACCTGATGATTTAACTACGTCACCTTCTTTAATAAATTGGTCTGAACCTAAAAGAACGACCCCAATGTTGTCCTCTTCTAAGTTAAGAACCATTCCAAATATATCATTTGGGAATTCAAGAAGTTCCCCTGCCATTGCTTTTTGAAGACCATGCACACGTGCAATACCGTCCCCTACTTGAATAACAGTTCCAACCTCTGATACCTCGAGTTGAGTTTTATAGCTACTAATCTGAGATTTAATAACGCTACTAATTTCTTCTGGTTTAAGGTTCATTTGACTTGTTACACCCCTTCTTTATGCAAGTCGCAAATTGCTAAGGTCAGTTTTTAGTGCTTGTAATTTACCACGAACACTACCATCTACAACCTTATCACCAACACGAATAATCATTCCACCAATAATATTTGGATCAACAAGTGCTGTTAATTCAATTTGTTTTGATGTACTTTTTTCAATGTTAGCTTTAATTTGCGCTAATTGTTTTTCATCTAATGCTATTGCCGAAGTTACCGAAGCTTTCATAAAGCCTTTAGTTTCTTTTGCCATATCAATAAATGCTTCTAAAATTTCAATAATAAAACTTTGGCGAGATTTTTTTACTAATAGTACGAATAATCCCACAAATTCATCTGATGCTTTTCCACCAAAAACGTCCTCTACAAGCTTGATTTTCTCACCTTGTAAAATTCCTGGTTGTTCTAGAACTTGAATAAATTCTACTTCTTTTGTTAAAACTTCTAGTATAACCGTTGCTTCTTGTTCAAACTGCTCCAATTTATCTTGTTCTTGAGCCAAAGTAAATAGGGCAGTTGCATAACGGTTTGTAATTAATTGAGCCATTGCACATCTCCCATCTCATCAATAATTTCAGTGATTAGTTGGTTTTGTTGTGCATCATCAATTGACGCATTAACAAACTTACTTGCCATAAGGCTTGCCACTTCAATCATCTCAGTTTTAATTTGTGCTTTTGCTTTATCTTGTTCCATAATAATGTCTTGTTTAGCTTTTTGTTTGATTGCTTCAGCTTCAACTTTAGCTGCCTCAACAATCTCTGCCTCACGTGCTAATGCTTTTTGACGTGATTCTTTTAAAATTGTGTCTGCTTCACGGTTAATGTATTTTAGTTTTTCCTCGTAATCAGCTTGTAATTTCTCTGCACTGCTTTTCGCATTTGCTGCGCTGTTTACCTCTTCTGCTATGGCTGCTTTTCTCTTCTCAATAAAGTCCGTAACAGGTTGGAATAATAACTTCCTTAATATCAAAATAATGATAAAAAGTGCTAACATTTGCCAAGCCCATTCCTGCACCGTTGGTAAAGAGAATTCTATAATTTTGCTACTCAAAGGGATATATCCTCCTTCCTATGTCTAAAAGACTACTTTAGCGATCGAATTTCACTTTAAAATCCGTCTACAAATTACATAAGACCCATGTATGTTGAAATAAGTGGGTTAGCAAATAATAAGATGATAGCTACGATAAGACCATAGATACCAGTTGTTTCAGCTACGGCTGCCCCAAGTAACATTGTTCTTACGATATCTGATTGTGCTTCTGGTTGACGACCTACCCCTTCAGCTCCTTTACCTGCTGCATACCCTTGACCGATACCAGGACCAATCCCTGAGATCATTGCAAGACCAGCACCGATTGCTGAACATGCTAAGATTAACGCTTTTCCATCAATTGCATTGATTTCCATTATAAATATCCTCCTTAAATTTGAATACTAATTTACTTTTTTATTTTTAAAATAGTTATTGCCTAAAATAAATTTACAAACCTACAAATAGTAATAGTAATGCAATGATTAATGCATAGATACCAGTTGTTTGAGCAACTGCTTGACCTAAAAGCATTGTTCTTACTACTTGACTTTGAAGTTTTGGTCTTTTCCCTACTGCTTCTGCTGCTTTACCTGCTGCATATCCTTGACCAATTCCAGGCCCGATACCAGCTATCATTGCAAATCCTGCCCCAATCGCACACCCTACTATAATAATAACAGATGCGTTCATTGATAAAAGTGGATTAGCAAATAACATAATAATTGCAACTACAAGTGCGAAAATCCCTGATGTCTCTGCTACTGCTGCCCCTAAAAGCATAACTAATGTAGCAGGTCTTCCACCATGTACTGGGTTTTTACCCATAGCTTCTGCCGCTTTACCTGCCGCAAACCCTTGACCAATTCCAGGACCAATACCTGCTATCATTGCAAGTCCTGCTCCTATTGCCGAAAACGCAAGAATGAGGGCTGCTGGGTCAGTTGATTGCATCCACCCAAATAGTACATCTAAAATGTCCATTTTTTCACCTCTTTCTTCTTATTCCATAGCACTAGATACGAATGTCATACTTAACATTACGAAAATTAGTGTTTGGAGTGCTCCTGCAAATATGTCAAAGTATAAGTGTAACACAGATGGGATACCGATTTTTAATAAAAATGGCATCATCGAATAATATAATCCCATGATGATTGTTCCCCCAAGAATGTTACCAAACAAACGGAAGCTTAACGAAATTGGATTTGCAAGCTCTCCAATAACATTAAGTGGTAAAAGGAATGGCATAGGCTCTAATAATTCTTTATAGTGTCCACCCACACCTTTGCTCTTAATTCCATAAATCTGAACCATAGCAAATGTTGTTAATGATAATGCAAATGTTGTAGCAATATCTGCTGTTGGTGGTCTTAACCCAACAAGTCCCGATAAGTTACAAAGTAAAATGAATAAAAACATCGAACCATAAAATGCCGAAAATCCTTTATTCTTTTCTCCCATAGTACTCATTGTAAATGCTTCAAATCCATCAACCAATGCTTCTACTAACACCTGAAATGTAGTATCTGGCACTGTTTTAAAGTTTTGAACCCTAGATTTAACTATCAAACCAAAAATAGTTAAAACTACCATAACAACAAACGTATTTTGATGAGTTGTTGTAAACCCAAATACTTCACCATTATACTCAAACAATGGCATTACCATGTGGATACCAAAATCTAACTCCTGTTCCACCTACTCACTCTCCTTTCTTTGTAAAATTATTTATATGCAATAAGCTTTCGCTTAAGTTGCCGATTATTTACCCATGAAAAACAGCTCGCAATAAGCTCCAACCTTCATGGAAAGTAGCCCTAAAAACACTCCCACCAAACTAATTTCTGGTGTTAATGAACAAACTACTAAAACTAAACCTGTCAAACTATATCTAACCATATAATGTCTTTGAGAATATATTTTAGCTTTGCCTTCAGGCATCAAAACTGCCTTATTCAAAGTAATCTCCATAACTTTAAACTTTAATATCGAGATAGTAACTCCTAGCGCTACTCCTACTCCAAAACCTGCGGCCTCAATTTGTAATATCGTTCCTACACCCAAAATCAGCAGAGCATAAGCTAACATCACAATTATAATTCTATCTTTCAATAATCTATTCATCATCATGATATTCACCTTTCTTAGCCTCGTGTAAGACAATATGAAACAAATTTCTAAACGCACTTCCTACTCCAAGCAATATAAAAACTACTAGCCACAGAGGTTCTTTTCCAGTCAAATTATCCAAGTATATCCCTACATAAGTACACCCTAGTATAGGAATTAACATCGACCACCCAAGTTGTGTAACTAACGAGAATGCTGAAACCCAGCTTTTTTTCTTTTTCACACTATACCCCTTAGCTTAAGCCAAAATGCTGACTTATAATTTTTACTATTTGAATAGAAGCTGTGCCATCTCCAAACGGATTTTTGGCTGTTGACATTTTGTTGTATAACTCAATATTCGTTAATAAAGTAGTAGTTTCTTGCACGATATTATTTCTATCTGTGCCTACTAATTTCAATGTGCCAGCGGCAATCCCCTCTGGTCTTTCAGTAACATTACGCAAAACAAGTACAGGTTTACCTAAAGATGGAACTTCTTCTTGTAATCCTCCCGAGTCTGTTAAAACTAGATATGATTTGCTAAGCAAGTTGTGCATATCTTTAATATCTAATGGCTCAATTAAATGAATTTTTGGATTATCTCCAAGTACTTCAAAAACCACTTTTCTAACAGCTGGATTTTTATGAACAGCATAAACTACTTCTACATCTTGGTGTAAGTTAACAATATCCCTCAATGCTTTACAAATTTCCTCTAAAGGTTCACCTAGATTTTCACGTCTATGTGCAGTTACCGTTAAGATACGGCTATTTTTAAAGTTAATTTGATTTAAAGACTTATCAGTAAATGTGTAGTTTGGTGTAATTGTTGTTTGCAGTGCATCGATAACTGTATTTCCAGTAACAAAAATTGATTTATTGTCAATTCCTTCTTTAATAAGGTTATCTTGTGCAGTTGTTGTTGGTGCAAAATGTAAATCTGCTAATCGTCCCGTTAGTGTACGGTTCATTTCTTCTGGAAATGGCTCATACTTTTCATAGGTACGAAGACCAGCTTCAACGTGACCAACTGGAATTTTTTGATAAAACCCTGCAAGTGCTGCTACGAATGAAGTTGTTGTATCCCCATGTACTAAAATTAAATCTGGTTTTGCTTCCTCTAAAACTGTTTGTAAACCTACTAGTACGCTTGTTGTAATTGTAGTAAGGGTCTGTTGTTGTTTCATAATGTCTAAGTCATAGTCAGCCGTTAGATTAAAAATGTGCATAACTTGGTCTAACATCTCCCTGTGTTGGGCTGTTAAACAAACCAAGCTTGTTATATTTTTAGCACTTTCTAATTGCTTAATTAAAGGTGCCATCTTAATTGCTTCTGGCCTTGTTCCAAAAATACTCATTACTCGTATTGACATTTGGCATCTCTCCTTATCATATGGCATGGCATAACTTTTGTACTTATACACTCTAGTCTGTTTCAATTTTGATTATGTATACCCTTTTTGTGAAAAAATTTTCTTTTTGTTAACTTACAAAACCTATTATACCATAAGATTTATAGAGTTCAAATATATTCTAACGAATATTTCACACTTTAGATAATTTGTACTTCTTAAGTCAAGTTATTAAATTTCTTTTAACTACTTTACATAGTTTTTTTAAATATTTATTAATCTTTTTTCTGACTAGCGTGTTATTTAGGCGTTTTTTTACCATGTATTTACAAAAATTCTATAATCTGCACTCTATATTTTTGCTAAATATATTTATTATATATATTAAAAAACTAAAAAAATACAAGCTTACATTATTTTACAGCAAGCTTGCCTCTCCATATTTTCTAAAACGGTCATATCGTTTATTTATTAATTCAGTTTTTTCTTCTTTAATCAACAATTTGATTTGAGATACTAAATAATTTTTTAACAGTTGGGCTGCTTTATTGGGGTCGGTATGGGCTCCACCTAATGGCTCTTTTACAATATCATCAATTATATCATATCGTAACAGTTCATCAGCTGTTATTTTCATAATGTTAGCCGCCTTTTCAGCTTGACTTCCATCTTTCCATAAAATTGTTGCAAATCCTTCTGGTGATAAAATAGAATATGTTGTGTTTTCTTGCATAAAAACTTTATCTGCAACACCAAGAGCCAATGCCCCACCACTACCACCTTCACCAATAATTCCAGCAATAATAGGAACTTTAAGCCTTGACATCTCCATTAAGTTTCTTGCAATAGCTTCACCTTGACCACGCTCTTCTGCACCAATTCCACAATATGCCCCTGGGGTATCTATTAGGCAAATTACAGGTCGGTCAAATTTTTCAGCTTGTTTCATAAGGCGCAAAGCTTTTCGGTAACCTTCTGGGTGAGCCATACCAAAGTTAGATTTTATATTTTCTTTGGCATTACTCCCTTTATTATGCGCAATAACAGTAACTACATGATTATCAATAGTTCCAAGTCCACCAATTATTGCTCTATCATTCATAAAAGCTCTATCACCATGCATTTCCATAAAATCATCAAAAATTTCATCTATATAAAATTGGCTTCTGGGCCTATCAATTTTTCTTGCAATCTGAACTTTATCCCAAGCATTCATTAGCTTCCTCCCCCTTATGCCATTTTAATAATTTTCCTAAAACAGTCCTCATATCTTTACGTTCAACGATATTATCAATCATACCATGTTCTAATAAAAATTCTGCTCTTTGAAATCCTTGAGGTAATTTTTGGCGAATTGTTTGTTCAATAACCCTTGCTCCTGCAAAACCAATTAAAGCATTAGGCTCTGATAAAATAATATCACCAAGCATAGCAAAACTCGCAGTTACACCCCCAGTTGTAGGGTGAGTCAAAACGCTAATATACAACAAACCAGCATCATCATGACGAGCTAGTGCAGCACTAGTTTTTGCCATTTGCATAAGAGATAAAATCCCCTCTTGCATTCTAGCCCCTCCAGATGCACAAAAAATAATTATAGGTAATTTATGCTCTGTAGCATATTCAATAGCCCTTGTAATTTTTTCTCCAACTACCGAACCCATACTACCCATCATAAAACGAGAATCCATAACAGCTACCACACAACTTTGATGTTCAATCTTAGCCAAACCAGTAATTACTGCTTCATTTTCATCAGTTTTATCTCTATAACTTTTTAGCTTTTCTTCATATGCAGGAAAATCAAGAGGGTTTTGGCTAATTAAATTCGCATCAAACTCTTTAAAAGTATCTTTATCTACAAGTCGTTTTAGCCTAGCCCTTGATGCAATCGGAAAATAACCTCCACAAAGTATACAAACTCCTAAACTTGATGCAAGTTCTGCAATGTATATATTTTTCTTGCAGTGGGAACACTTTACATACATACCCTCTGGAATTTCTATTTTACTATCTCCTTTTTTATGATGTGCGTTATTATTCTTATATTTTTGTTGACGGTTCATTAAACTTTGAAACATTGTTTATTCCTCCCGTTCTGTTAAAATAGCTGCTAAATTATTCTCAATAAATGTAGTATCAAACTCTCCATCTTCAAAAGCTTTTGTATGAATTAAATCAAGTTGAAACTCTATATTATTATCAATTCCTTCTATTACAGTTTCACTCAATGCACGCTTCATAATAGTAAGAGCCTCATTTCTATCTTTACCCCACGTTATAATTTTTGCAATCATAGAATCATACGTTGGAGGAATTATATACCCCGAATACATATTAGATTCTATTCTAACTCCTCTACCTCCAGGAAAATGTAGCACCTCGATTTGCCCAGCACAAGGTCTAAAATTGAAATTTGGATTTTCAGCATTAATTCTACATTCTATAGAATGACCAGTAATTTGAATGTCATCTTGCAATATTTCAAGTGGATTTCCAGCAGCAATATTTATTTGAGCCTTTACCAAATCAATTCCTGTTACCATCTCTGTTACAGGGTGTTCAACCTGAATTCTAGTATTCATCTCTATAAAATAATAATTGTTATCTTTATCAACAATAAATTCTAGCGTACCAGCATTTTCATAATTTACAGCTTTTGCAGCTTTTATCGCTGACTCACCCATTCTATTTCTTAAGTCTTCATTTATAAAAGGAGAAGGAGCTTCTTCAATTACCTTTTGATGCCGTCTTTGCATAGAACAATCACGCTCACCCAAATGTATTGTATTTCCAAACTTATCACCTAAAATTTGAAACTCAATATGACGTGGATTTT
>LNZR01000024.1 GCA_002007365.1 Epulopiscium sp. Nele67-Bin005
TTGAGCTTCTTGAGTTTCTGATTTTTTGAATGTTTTTTCAAAAGTACTAGTTACGGCAGAAGCAGCTTTGCTTATAGTATTTGAGCTGTTGTTTGATGAAGATACTCCACCTCCTGCACCTCCTGATAATAAAATTAATCCTACAGTACAAACTGAAGTTACCATTACTAAAACTGATGCTTGATTGTTATCTTTTTGTGACATACGCTTTCCTCCTTGTGGTGTAAAATGATTAATGATTAGAAATAAAAATTATATATGTCGAAATTTTGTTAAAAGGTCAACAATATATAGGTCTAAGGAATTTTGATTGGATTTATATCAATATCTTATGTAGAAAATCTATTTTTAGATTAGTACAATAAATATAACTAATCAAATTTCGGTCTTATAAAATTTTTGAGTTTTATTATTTATTTATATTATATATTAAGTATATTGGATTTACAACTATAAACTAAAAATAAGCGAAAATATGGTAATATCATAAGGTTTTTTGTCTTATAATTAGTAAATTTTACTAAATAGCGAATTGTGAATACTTTTTAAAGATAATTAGGCGAATTATGTAGTTTGAAAGGTGAAATTTTAAATTTTAAGTAGATTTGTTAAGTGATTATGGAAAAATGGTGAAATTAGAGAGATTTTGCAGATTAAAATTGATAAAAAATCTTCAATAAATTAATATTTTTTTGGGTGAATAAATTCAAAATTTTATGGCGATAATTAGAAAAATATGGTAGTATAGTTGTAAAAAGGAAATATTTTTTGGAAATACTATAAAAAGGTTAACGTTATTCGTTAAAAAACTTTCAAGAGTTTTGTAATATTTAAAAAATGTGGTATAATAAAATGTATGTAATAAGGAGTTGTATGCAAATGAAAAGAAGGTTGGGTCTTAGCCCATGTAATAGTTACTATGAGTATAAACTAAAAAAGCAATATATGAAAAAGGGCATTTTGGTTGGAATTATTATGTTCCTTATTGTTATTGGTTTGTGGAATACTTTTTATATGGAGGTTCAGGGCGAAGTTTATGAAGGAATTTTTGTGAATAATAGTGAATTTGCTGGGGATTTTGTGCAAAATACTATAACTTATGACATTTATCGTGAGCCTGTTAAAGTAAAGGGGATATACGTTCCGACATATAAACTAGATAAAATAGATGAACTTATTGAACTTGCAAATACAACTGAAGTTAATAGTTTTGTGATTGATGTAAAAAATGATAGTGGATATTTGGTTTTTCCAACTGATAACCCTGTTTTGGTTGAGATGGGGGGAGTTTCTAGTTCTGCAAATAGCCAAAGTATACCTAAGGTTTTGGATAAACTTTATGCAAATGATATTTATCCTATTGCTCGGGTGGTTGTTTTTAAGGATAAGGTTGTTGGAAATACATATCCAGAGCGCATGATACAAGACCATGACGGGAATATTTATCACAATTCTAGTGGTGAAACTTGGTTAAATCCATATAATAAAGATAATTGGGACTATATTTTGGAAGTTTGCAAAGAGGTTATAAATTTGGGTTTTAAGGAAATTCAGTTTGACTATATTCGTTTTCATGAGTCTATGAATAGTACTCGTGTTGATTTACCAGATGAAAATAAAACTGAAATTATAACTGAATTTGTGGATTATATGGTAACGGAGCTTAGTAGTTATGGAGTTTTTGTGTCGGCAGATGTTTTTGGGGCAATAATTACTAGCAATATTGATGCTCAAATTGTTGGGCAAGATTATCAGCAACTTATTACAATGCTCGATTCGATTTGCCCAATGGTGTATCCTTCGCATTATGGGGCAGGTTCTTTTGGTCAGGCATCTCCAGACCTTGCTCCTTATGAAATTATTTTGGGAGCAATGAATGCTTCAAATTCGGTTGTAGATAAACTTCAAGAAGATGAACAAAAGGCAATAGTTAGACCGTGGTTACAAGATTTTACTGCAAGTTGGGTAAATCCTCACCAAGTTTATGGTAAGGAGCAAGTTAGGGCCCAAATAGAGGCAGTTTATGATGCTGGCCTTGAGGAGTGGATTTTGTGGAATGCTGTTGCAAACTATACAGAAGATGCGTTACTAAAAAATGAGTAAAGGAGGGGAAATTGGTGGTTGAAAAAGAAAAAGTTATATTGATGACTAAACTTGCAATCAAAGATAAGAATACAATGAAAGAAGATAGAATGATTACTAGCTACTATATAGAAGATTATATTTATATGAATAATTTTTGGAGTCGAATTTCGGTTCTTGTAGTGGTGGCGATTATTGCTGTTATTGATGTTCTTTGGCAAATTGAACGAGGGGGAGAAATTCCACTTACCTTTTCGGGGTTGATGGAAAAATTTGGGTTGCCATACCTTGGGGTATTTGTTATATCAGCATCTATATTTACAATTATATCAAGTATTGCCTACAGAAAACGTTATATTGCTGCTGAGAAACGCATTAAAGAGTATGATCAGATTTTGAAAACACTAAATAAGGGTGACGAACTAGAGGAGGAAGAAGTTGATGACTTCGACAGAGAAAATATTAATGACTAGACAAGAGCTTTTAAAGGGGTATAGAATTTATGAGCGACTTATCCAGATTTTAGTAAAATTTATGTTGACAGGTTTTACTTTAATAAAGTTAAATAGTGCGATTGGGGTATCGCCTGTTTTGAGTAGCACATTAATGGTATTTGGAATTAGCTTTATTGCTATGCTGTTAAAGCCAACGCAAATTATATGTATTGTAATGTTTTTTGCTACTGTCCAACTGGCTACATTTAATATTATATTGGGTGCAGTTATGGCTCTAATATTTTTTGTGCTATATTTGATGTACATAAGATTGTTTCCAGAGATGGCAATTCTTATTCTTTTATCGGGGCTTATGCTTCCTATAGAGTTGGTATGTGTTGTGCCTATTGTTGCAGGATTATTTTATGGAATAGGTGGAGTTATCCCTATTGCGATAGGAGTTGTCGTTAATGTTATTATGGCGCAAATGCAGCTTTTGGTAGAAACTACTTCATCAGGAGCAGGAGTTGAAATTGTTGAGATAATAATTAAAAACTTTACACAAGCTTTATCATTAGATAGTTCAACAGCAGTATATGTAGTGACTTTATGTATGGTATTTGTAGTTGTATATATTATTCGTATTCAGTCGTTTGATTATGCACCATATGTTGGGATTGCAGTTGGTTCGGTAGTAAATATTTTAGGATTTTTGGTTGCAGTTATATTTTTTAATATGAATGTAAATAACGTAGTGATAATTATTGCAACAATAATAAGTATGACAATTGCTATGATATTTGAGTTTATGTCAAAAGTTTTGGATTATTCTCGTGCAGAAACTGTACAATTTGAAGATGATGATAATTATTATTATGTTAAAGTTATACCAAAAATCGAGATGAATACTAACCAATCTACAGAAGAAAAAGTTTATGGTTCTGGAAGTAACGAAGCTGATTTGTTAGAAGATAAGTAATTAATGTAAAAATACATGAAAAATGGAGGCTAATGGCCTCTTTTTTTTATATTTATTTGGTGTATTGACAATACAAGTTTTGTTAAAAGCGTGGTATAATAAGGATAAAAGTTTAGTGTAGAGGGGAAAGACCATGGAATTTATGCAAGTAACATTTGAGCAAATACCATTTTTTAGTATGCCAACGCTTGAGCTTGGGGATATTATTGATATTTTCGCAGTGGCGTTTGTAATTTATCGGTTAATAATGTGGATAAAAGATACTAGAACTTGGGCATTGTTTAAAGGTGTATTTATCATTATTGTAATTGCGTTAGTTGCTTATATTTTGGACCTTCATACAGTCTGGTTTATAATTTCTAATACAGCAACAGTTGGGACTATTGCAATTTTAGTATTATTTCAACCAGAACTAAGAAGGGCTCTTGAGCAAATTGGGCAAGGAAAAATTTTGGGAATGATATTAAGTCACGAAAAGCAAGAGGAAGAGGAAGGTTTACGAAATGATACTATTGAAAAAATAGTAAAGTCATGTGTACAAATGGGAAAAGTAAAAACAGGGGCATTAATAGTTATTGAGGGACAAATGAAACTTAGAGATATCGAAAGAACAGGTATAATTATTGATGCTGTAGTTAGTACACAAATTCTAATTAATATTTTTGAAAAAAACACCCCACTTCACGATGGAGCTATTGTTATTAGCAAAAATAGAATTACTGCAGCAACGTGTTTTTTACCACTTAGTGATAGTTTAACAATTAGCAAAGATTTGGGAACAAGACACCGTGCGGCTATTGGGATTTCTGAAGCGACAGATGCAGTTGTAGTAGTTGTATCAGAAGAGACAGGAGCAATTTCATATGTTAGAAATGGTCATATAAAAAGAGAATTAGATGCCGAAAAACTTACAAAATTATTGAGTACTCCAAAACGAAAAAAGATTAATCAAAAAAAGCTTGCATTATGGAAAGGAAAACAAAAAGATGCATAAAATATTTGAAAATAATTTAGTTTGGAAGATTTTTTCATTGTTTTGGGCATTTATATTATGGCTATTTGTAATAAATATTCAAAATCCAGAACAATCAAAAGAAATTTCTAATATTCCCGTTGAGATTGTAGGTTTATCTGCAATAGAAGAAAAAGGATATGTGGTTCAAGATGAAGATGATTTGAAGGAAACTTTGGTTGGGCTTGTAGTTAAGGGGCAGAGGTTGCAACTTGATGAACTAGTGTCTAACAAAGAAGATTTAATTAGTATTGTGTTGGATTTTGGCCCATATGCATCATCTCTAACGCCAGAATTAACAACAACTGAAAAAGTTATACCATTTACGACAAATCTTTTGGTGGAGGGTATTTCGATAGAGGAGGTTCACCCTTCGGTAATGTACGTGACACTAGAAAAAGAGGCTATAGTTACCGTACCAATTAGATATCAAGTAACAGGCAAGCAGAATAAAGATTACCTAGAAATTGAGCCAATTATAAAAACTACAGAAATTGAGTTAAGAGGGCCAGAAAGTCTTGTAAATGAGGTGGTTCATGCTTTGGTAACAGTTGATGTAGATGATTTTTCAGAAGATATTTTGAAGCTAGATGTACCAGTTACATTGTTAGATATTGATGGAAATGAAGTAGATGGAATACGCCAAGGGTTTGATACAGTTGAAGTTATTATGCCAATTGGAGAAAGAAAAGTTGTACCATTTGAGGCACAATTTGTAGGGACTGTACCAAATGGATATTTAAAAACAAACACGATTATTACACCAAAAGAAATTACTATCGTTGGTAAGGCTGAAGTTTTGGAAGAAATTGATGTTATAAAATTAGAACCTATTGCACTAAACAATAAAATAAATAGCATTACACTAAGAATTGGGATTTCTTTGCCAGAGAACGTTGAGTATATTGAAAGTCTTGATGATAGGGCAGTAGTTACGTTAGAAATCCAAAAAGAAAACACATATAATTTTGTAATTCCTGTTGAAGAGTTGGATTTAAAAGTAACAGGATTGCCAGAAGATATGGAATATGAGATATTACAAGAAGGCATTGGGGTAACTCTTGCAGGAACGGCAGAAGACTTGTTAAGCTTTGATAAAACAGGGGTTATGGTTACTTTGGATTTGAGTGCGTTAGGTCCTGGGGAATATTCTATCCCTATTGACATACAAATAGAAGAGAATTTAAAAGTTAACAATTCACCAATAACATTGGAAGTAAATCTTAAAATGACCGAAATAATATTTGATGACGAAATAGAAGCAGAAAATCAAAATTCATAATGTTGGGATTATTAAGTTTAGATTAATTGGTATAATAAGGAAGAAACACCGAATTTTTTCAACTTAATAATCTCTAAATGTAGATAAGGAGTAAATTAGATATGGCAAAATTATTTGGAACAGATGGCGTAAGAGGTGTGGCTAACAGTGAACTTACTGGGCAATTGGCATTTCAGTTAGGGCAAGCAGGAGCATACGTGTTAACTAAAGAGAAACACAAACAACCAAAAATTTTGGTAGCAAGAGATACAAGAATTTCTGGTGAGATGCTAGAGTCTGCGTTGGTTTCTGGGATTTGTTCAATGGGAGCAAAAGCAATTTGTATTGGAGTAGTTCCAACACCTGCTGTTGCGTATCTTATCCGTGAATTGGGTGCAGATGCTGGAGTTATGATATCGGCTTCTCACAATCCTGTCGAATTTAATGGAATAAAGTTTTTTAATAGTGAAGGATATAAATTGCGTGATGAACTAGAAGAAGAAATTGAAGCTATCGTAAAAAATGGTGGAAAAGATTTACAATTGCCAATTGGAGAAGAGATTGGTACATGGGAAATTCGTGAAAATGTAATTGATAAATATGTGGATTATATTTGTGATACAATTCCTAGTGATTTAAAAGGCCTTAAAGTTTTGGTTGATTGTGCAAATGGTGCGGCATATAAAGTTGCTCCTTTGGTTCTCAAAAAATTAGGAGCAGAAATTGAGGTAATCCACCATAAACCAAATGGAATTAACATAAATAAAAAATGTGGCTCAACACATATGGGAGATTTGAAGAGGCAAGTAGTCGGAAGAAAAATGTCAGTAGGAATTGCGTTTGATGGAGATGCAGATAGATGCTTGGCAGTTGATGAAGTTGGAGCTATGATAGATGGAGACCAAATTTTAAGTATTGTTGGGCTAGATATGAAATACGATGATAAATTAAATGATGATACAATAGTTGCAACGGTTATGAGTAATTTGGGATTTGGCATTATGAGTAAAGAATACGGGCTAAACCTTGAGTACACAAAAGTTGGTGATAGATATGTACTTGAACATATGTTGGAAAAAGGTTACAATCTTGGAGGAGAGCAGTCTGGTCACGTAATATTTTTGGATTACAATACAACAGGAGATGGTTTGTTAACAGCAGTGCAACTTTTGTATGTAATGAAAAAAACGGGTAAATCACTTTCGGAATTAGCATCTGTTATGCAAATTTATCCACAAGTGTTAGTTAATGCTAAAGTTTCAAATAGCAAAAAATATGCTTATGCAGAAGATAGAACAATCCAAGAAGCAATTGATGATTTAGAAAAAATGTTTGAAGGTAAAGGAAGAGTGTTAATTCGTCCATCAGGAACAGAGCCATTAGTAAGAGTTATGATAGAAGGAAAAGACCAACAAATTATAGAAGCAGAGGCCAAAAAATTAGCAAACCTAATAGAAAGCCGATTAGCTTAGTGAATATTTCTCCTTAGTATGTTAATAATAAAATTAAATATACGATTTAGGAGGGTTATTTATGAATTATTCAACAAATAACAGTGAAGCAGGACGCATAAGGAAACTAATTAAAGATGAAGCTACAAAACAAGTAATTGGATATGAATTATGTGATGGCGAGAAGGTAATGTTAAAATATTAGATAAAACTGGTTCTAAATCTAGCTAAGAAGCCATATAATAAAGTGGTTCTTTTATAAAGAATTTGAAGGGCCTATATTAATAGGCTCTTTTTCTTTTTAAGAAAAAATGGGGTAGGAAAATTTTTATATTATACCTCTATAATAAAATATAGAGAGTGGTGCAAATATGAACAAACAAAATATTATTAGCCTTAACAAGTTAGGGGGAGCAGATGTGCCAACGTTAAAACAAAAGGCACGCCGTAGCAAACGACAACTTGAACGGTGTAACTGCTGTGGACAAGGTATTGAGCAAGTGGCAACATCAGGAGTTTATATCGACTATCTTCATGTTAAAAAAGAGTGGGGTTATTTTTCAAAGAAGGATTTAACGTTGCATCAATTTAATATTTGTGAGGCGTGCTATGATAAGTGGATAAACAGTTTTACTATTCCTATTGAAGAAGTACCTATTGAAAACGTTTTTAAAAATATTGCTGATATATAAGAGTTCAAGTTTGGACTCTTTTTTTTTGTACAAAATATAAAAATTTTTATGCATAAGTTGCAACCAAAACAATAAAGGGCTATAATGTTAATAATACAAACAGAAAGGAATGAGAAAATGTTAGACATTTGTTTGTTAGGAACAGGAGGAATGTTACCTTTACCAGATAGATTTTTGACTGCTATGTTAGCAAGACATAACGGCAAAAAGTTATTAATTGATTGTGGAGAAGGAACTCAAGTTACAATGAAAATGTTGGGCTGGGGATACAAAACGCTAGATATCATTTGCCTTACACACTATCATGGGGATCATGTAACAGGATTGCCTGGGCTATTATTAACATTAGGAAACGCAGGAAGAGAAGAGCCACTTACGATAATTGGGCCACAAGGCTTAAAGAGAGTAGTAGATGGACTAACAGTAGTTTGTCGAGATATTCCATTTAAGTTAGAGTTAATTGAGCTACCAATGCAAAAGCATCAATTACAAGTAGGAGATTTTCATATAAGTGCAATCCCTGTAAAGCACAAAGTACCGTGTTTTGGCTATGTTATAGAGATAAAGCGAAATCCAAAATTTTTACCAGAAAAAGCTTTAGAATTGAATATACCTCAAAAAATTTGGAAAAACTTACAACATGGAGAAACAGTAGTTTTAGATAATCAAACATATACACCAGATATGGTTTTAGGAGGAGCAAGAGATGGCCTAAAAGTTGGTTATGTAACAGATGCCAGACCATCACAAGATATAGTAATGGCAATAGAAAATGCAGATTTATTTATTTGTGAAGGAATGTATTTGGAAGAAGAATATTTAGAACAGGTACAAAAATATAAGCATATGCTAGGAAGTGAAGCGGCACAAATGGCCAAAGAAGCAAATTGCAAAAAACTTTGGTTAACACATTTTAGCCCAGCAATTCCAAACAATGCATTAAATATTACATCAATCAAAAAAGTTTTTGAAAACTCAGAGCTTGGTGAAGAAAGAAAGCAGTGCTTACTAGAATTTCAAGATTAAAAGGAGGAGAAAATTATGCGTCAAATGGTTGCTATTATGTTGATGGTACTGATTTGTGGTGGGTACTATATGTATTTAGACTCAGTAGGAAAAGTAGCAGATGATGGAGTTTTAAAAGAAGCAGATTTACTTTTATATTTAGATGAAACTTTAGAAAGAATGGAAACAAATTATCCAAAAAGTGTTGAAGAAGCAATAAGTATTTACAGTGAGGTACTTCGTCATATCTATCACCTAAATACAACAGAAGCAGTAATAGAAGAAGCAGTTCCAGTGTTAAGAACGTTTTATGTAGATGAACTATTGACCCTAAACCCAATGCAGGCACAAATTGATTCATTAAAAGCTGGTCATGCAATTACACAAGAAGAAGAAAACTATATGATAGGAACAAACATTAAGCAAGTAACATACAAAGACGAAAATACACTTGCAAATGTAATTGTTGATCATGCATTAACGCGCCAAATTGCAACAAAAGAATATTGTTTTATTCTTGCAAATGGAGAATGGAAACTTTATAAGTGGCATGATATAGTAACTGAAACTATAGAAGAATAAGGGAGAAACTAATGAAAGAAGTAAATATTTTGGCGATAGAAACGTCTTGTGATGAAACTGCTGTAGCTATTGTGCGAAATGGTCGCCACATAATTTCTAGCAGTATAGCAACACAGATAGATTATCACCAAAAATTTGGAGGGGTAGTGCCAGAAATTGCTTCAAGAATGCATATTGAAAAAATAAATGAAGTAATAGAAGATGCGCTAAATTCAGCAAACATGACTTGGGAAAATATAGATGTAATAGGTGTAACGTATGGACCTGGGTTAG
>LNZR01000025.1 GCA_002007365.1 Epulopiscium sp. Nele67-Bin005
GCAGGAAATAGCACATAACACAGTAACCAGATCTGTGGTCCTGAATGTGTGATGATGACATTTCTGTCTCTTTCCTGTGACTCTGTCTCTCTTGAGTCTGTCACAGTGAAGTCAGTGAGGAGAGAGCAACAGCTACACTGTTAACAAGTCAATTATATCAAGTTATTCAGTCACCTACTTCAGACTGTTCTACTGACAGATTACAGATTACTTACATACTACTGTATGAAGGAAATGAAAGGCAGTTCGGGAACAATCTGGTACGCAACTGAAAGCCAAGCCTTTGTTTCAGATTGTTTTCATTTCAATATGAAAAAGTTTCAGAGTAGGCTAAAATCATATTTCCTTGACTTTACCATATAAAGACATCTCAGATATGGCATATTATTGTTATTATAGCCTTTATCTAACCAGGTTTGTCCCATTGAGATCAAGGATCTCTTTTACAAGAGAGACCGGCCAAGAACAGCAGCAACACAGTTTCAACATTTAACATACAGTAAAAGCACATTGATGTAACTGATTAAGACAGTCACTCTCAGATAGCCTGGACACAAAAGATTACACCATAGTTTAAACTTATAAAGTCACTTTGTTGTGAAGCTTCAGGTCGGACTGAAGATTGTTCCATGCATTACGTGCAGAAAACTTGAAAGGTTTTTTTTTTCTTAGTTCAGTTCTGACTTTGGGACAACAAAATGCAGAGTCCTGTGAACAGGAAACGTAGTTTCCCCGGTTCAAATTCAAAAGAGAGGATAAATAGGTGGGAATTTTACCGAGAATGGCCTCATAAATAAAAATATACCAAAGACTCAGGCAGCGTGTACATGGAGCAGACAGGTTCACTTCCGAGTACAGGGCACAGTGGTGTGTAAGTGATGTGATGTTGTAAATTCTTGTAAAAACAGTGGTGACAGAAGTTTTCATGGACGATTTTTACAAGTCAACCAAACGGTTTGAGAAGCATTCCGTAAACCAGTCATTCTGTAACGTTAGCTGGTAAGATGAGCCTGTCGTAGTCATGAAATTCAGACTCAATGTTTCTGTTTCATCTCTCCTCTCTCTCACACACACGACACAACTGACGTAAACAGCCACAAATATTTTCTAGAAAACGACATGCGACAGTATCCTGATCCTCCTACGCATCTATTTCACAAAGTACCGACACGGCTAACGGAGTGACGACGTAACGTTATTAGCCCACTAATGTAGCATTTTAGGAGTTTTTCTCTAGAAATGAATTTGTTGTGGCAATTATTAATCTGAGATTTATGGTCACTATTTAAGTATTTTTGTATTTTTGTCCTAAATGTATTCTTCTGCTTCTTCTTTGTGTTTTTTTGCTGATTCTAATGATTTTATGTTTTTTTGGTTTGGTCATTCCAAGCGATGAGCCATCACCCAATAACTCTTGATACATTGGTAAATCTCTAGGCGTTGATATAATAAGTACTTCGCTTATCCCTGCCAACATCAAAGTTGAAAGTGGATAATAAATCATAGGTTTATCGTATATAGGTAAAATTTGTTTTGAAATCGCTTTTGTAATAGGATAAAGTCGAGTTCCACTTCCCCCTGCTAATATTATGCCTTTCATATCCTGTCCTCCTACTATTTGATACATTTTGTTATATATATTTATTTTATCCCATTTTTCTTTTTTTATTATAACATAACGTATTCTTTTTTCAATACATTTTTACACCACCAACTATTTTTATTCGACAGTTTATATCCTATTTTTAGCGAAAAAGATTTTTTATTTTTATTTTTATAACTCTATCCTAATTTTGATAAAATAAATTTTATCGTATTTTTATATAATTCCAACTGTATATTTATATAATTTTTATTATGTGATTTTTGATATTTAACTTTTTTTACATCAGGCATCTTAGCAAACCCATCTTTTATTCCTGTAAGATAATACTCTCCAAATCCCTTTTTTCTAAAAAATATATACTTTACCAAAAATCCTAGTATCAAAAATGGAGAATTGAGAATAAGTTGTATAGATGTCATGTTTTTGTAAGGAACTAAAATATTATTTTGTGCCGCCAACCTAACTTTAAATTCATTATATCTACTTCCAGACGTTGCACTTCCATAATGATATACTTTTGCAGTTGGACAATACACATTGTAATAACCATAAATTTTTGCTCTATAAGAAATATCCACATCTTCCATATATGCAAAAAAGTTTTCATCAAAATATCCTATTTTTTTAAACACACTTTTTCTATATAGGCCTGCTCCTGCGCAAGTACTAAAAACTTTTCTTTCTTTTTTATATTTTGATATATTTTCACCATCACCTACTTTTAATGTCCAACCCAAAATATTATATTCATCACCAGCATCATCAATAAGATTTGGATTATGATATTGAACCATTTTACTACTAACCGAAAATATTTTTTTATCTTTTTCTATAGCATAAACTAAGTTTTCTAAAAAATTTTTGCAGATTATAGTATCATTATTTAACAATAAAACATATTTCATCTTTGATAAATAAATACCTTCATTAACAGCTCTACTAAAGCCATAATTTTTATCTAGTTTCACAAAAGTTGCATATGAAAAACGTGAAATCCAACTATAATCATCATCAACACTACCGTTATCCACCACTATTATTTCATATACAAAGTTAGAACTAGCATACAATTTTTCTATTCTCACTAAACATTTTTTTAACAAACTACTTCCATTATAGTTAGGAATTACAATAGATACCATTTTTTACTCCAATCAAATTTTTATTTCAATATATTATAGAATTAGTTGAGCTTAAATTCAACAATTTTATACGTAAAATTTTATCTTACATTAATTTACTAATGATTTTTGACAAAAAATGTTGTATAATATTGTTAAGTCAAAGGAGGATTTCTATGATAAAAGAACATCAAAGTTACCTCAATAAACTTCGTGTCTTGTTTGATATATTAATAATCTGGGTTGCTTTTGGGCTTTCGTTTTGGTTTAGATTTAGGGTTAGTGACTCGGGTATTCAGGCCTTAACTATTCAAGAAACTATCTTACCTATTGCTCTAATTGTGCCATTATTTATAGTGCTATATCATATGTTTGATTTGTATAGTGCCAAAAGAACAAAACGCCTACATATAGAAATTGGGATTATTTTTCAAACAAATCTTATAGTTAGTATGGTATTATTTATGGGGTTATTCCTATTTAAACTAACTAATTATTCTCGTCTTATGCTATTTACTTTCTTCTTTCTTAATATTTTTCTAACTTGCTTAAGCCGCATCATCATGCGATACATATTAAAAACCTACAGAAGTAAAGGCTATAATCTAAAACATTGTTTAGTAATTGGTTCAACTCCTACTGCTAGTTTATTTATCGAAAAGGTAAATTCTCACAAACATTGGGGGTTTAATATTGTGGGTGTAGTTAATTCTACCAAACACAACAAAGATTATATGGACGAGGCCTCAGCAACTAATATAAACACACACTTTGAAGATATGAAAGTTATTGGACAACTTGATCAACTAGAAGAGATTTTGAATGAGTATACATTTGATATGATTTTTATTGCACTTGAGGCTAACGAAGAAAAGCATATGCCAAAAGTACTTTATCTTTGTGAAAAATCTGGCATAAAAACTAGCATAATTCCATATTATCACCGTTATGTGCCTGCCAAACCACAGATGGACGATTTGGACGGACTTCCAGTAATTGATATTCGCCATGTTCCATTGGATAATTTATTTAAGAAAACTTTCAAACGTATGTTCGATATTATTTTTTCATTATGTGCAATTATTGTTACATCTCCACTTCTTATCTTTTCAGCAATTATGGTTAGGTGTTCATCAAAAGGACCAATTTTATTTAAGCAAGAGAGAGTTGGACTTAACCAAAAAACTTTTTATATGTACAAATTCCGTTCTATGAAAGTTCAAACTGCTGATGAAGAAAAGACCGAGTGGACAACTAAAAATGACCCTAGAAAAACTAGGTGGGGAACATTTATGAGAAAGACGAGTATTGATGAGCTTCCCCAATTTTTTAATGTTCTAAAAGGGGATATGACTGTAGTTGGTCCACGCCCAGAACGTCCTTATTTTGTTGAGAAATTTAAAGAGGATATTCCAAGATATATGATTAAACACCAAGTTCGACCTGGCATTACTGGTTGGGCGCAAGTTAATGGATTTAGAGGTGATACCTCAATTGAAGGGCGTATTGACCACGATTTATATTATATTGAGAACTGGACTTTTGGTTTTGATTTGAAGATTGTAATTTTGACAGTCGTAAAAGGTTTTATTAATAAAAATGCATATTAAAAAGGCGCTATCCATATTAAACGGGGTAGCGCTTTTTTGAATTCCATCAAACATATCTTTACTTTCATAATCTAAAAATTATCCTCCCCATTATCCCATCTCAAAATCTCAATTTCAAAAATCGTGATGATCTACCTTTTTTGTCCTAACAAAAAAAAGAGCCTAACCAAAATCTGGTTAAGCTCTAACAATTTATTATAACACAATACTTATGGTTTTAAAAGTGTTATTACTACAATTTTCCAATTAAGTCTAATGATGGACTTAATGTTTCTGCTCCTGGCTTCCATTTGGCTGGGCAAACTTGATCACCATGTTGAGCTACAAATTGTGCTGCTTGTAACTTTCTTAAAAGTTCTGAAGCATCACGACCAATTCCATTATCATGAATTTCATAAGCTTTAATAATTCCTTCTGGATTAATTACAAAAGTCCCTCTTAACGCAAGACCTTCCTCCTCAATCATAACTCCTAATTGACGAGTTAATCTTCCTGTTGGGTCTGCCAACATAGGATATTTAATTTTAGCAATTGTATCCGAAGTATCTGCCCATGCTTTGTGAGTAAAGTGAGTATCTGTTGATACCGAATAAATCTCACAACCTAGGTTTTTAAACTCCTCATAATGGTCTGCTAAATCTTCTAATTCTGTTGGGCAAACAAATGTAAAATCTGCTGGGTAGAAAAATAATACTGCCCATTTCCCTTTTAATCTATCTTGAGTTACTTCCTCAAATTGTCCATCTACGTAGGCCTGAACTTTAAAATCTGCAACTTTTGTTCCAATTAGTGACATAATATATTCTCCTTTTCAGAAATAAATGATAACTCTAATCATCATAAACTTACTATAAACCTCTAGTCAAGGCTTAGCCCATAAACACACCCACTATTTCCAAAATTTTATATTTAAATAAGATTTTTAAATAGGTAAATAAGTAGCAAAAAGGGGTAGTTTCTGCTACTTATTTATAAACTCTATAGTTCAATTTTTACATCATTCTACTTTAAGGAAGTTCTTGAAGGGCAACTATTACCTAAAAAATTTCGTTCATAGTCGCTATGTGTTCTTACTAAACGCTCTTCTAAATTTTGTTGCAAATCCTCGTTATTATTTGCTGTTAATAAAATACCTGTTTCTAAATTATTTTCTGTGTCTATATTTTTACCTTTTGCACTCGGTTTAGTATTATCTCCCATAATACTCTTTTCCATACTATTTACTAAGGGGGGGTGGGGGTTATAAATCATTTGCTCCTCACCTAGTTTTGTATCCGGTCCTCCCTTTCTCAGTTTGCCATAAGTTTCATACCCTCCCAAACCCTCAAAACGGGTAATTGTATATTTTAGGGCGTTCTCAATAGTCAAAACTTCATTAAAGGGACAATGTGCTATTCTCTCTACAATAAATGGGGGGTCTAATGCATGAATTAACACACGACTAGGCGAAGATGCATAGTCTGCTCCTGCTTGTAGTAGCTCCTCAAAATGCGACTGACAAGCTCCAGCATAAATTACTAATTGTTGGCTAGTTGGCCTAAGTTTTCTTGCCTCCTTTACTGCCTCAACATAATACTTTGAATTTCTATACCCATCTAAATGGGTCCTATTTGGATATTTTTTAAAAATTGCGTCATGTCCTGTTAACACTAAAATATCTGGATTGTGTTTTAATATCAGCTCCTTCACTTTTTGAGGCTGTTCGACCTCCTTTACGTTTTCACCAATTGCACTAACGCCTAACAATTTATAATAATGTAAACATATATTCATATAAAAGGCATCGCCATCGATATGTAGCACCTTAACTACCTTCTGCAAACCATTATACTTCTCATGCTGATGTTCCTCTAAAATAGAAGCAATATTTTTTTGGACTAATTCCATTATTGCATTCTCAGCACTTCGCATAAGGGTTGCCAATTGTATATCATGTAGTGGTGCATCTGCTATTATTCTATATGAGATGCCTTTTAAATGAGCAATACCATTATCTATATCAATTATTCTAAATATAATATCTTTATTATAGGACAAGCGCACAACATAATCGCCAATATTCATATAGTCCTCTCCTAACTTACATATTAATTTATGTTTATTAGCAACAAGAGTTGTCCTATTCTTAGTTATTTTGTACAAAATTCTAATAGCTATTTGGCATAAGCCTTCTTATAATAAGGTGCTACTGATTTTTACAAAATATACAAAGTAATATCAATTTAAAATCCTAATTTTTGCTATGTATAGACGGTAGGCCTACTGGATTTTTTCATAATTTGGTTATTCTCTCCTTTATTAATTTTACACGGTTCTCTAATTCTAAACTTACACGGCTCACGTATCCTGTAAATTAATCCTTTCTTTATGTAACAATAGGGATTAAATAAGAGGAAACGAGAGTTTTCAATATTATTTCTCGACATAGTCTTAATTGGTGGCGACACAACAGAATTTTCTATTAACGTTTCATCTTCTTCAACAATAATCTCATCTTCCGACAGATTTAACCATTCACAAACTTCCTCACAATAATCATCTTCTAAAGTCTTATCTTCCTGATGCAAGCTAATGTCAGAAACGATTTCTTTAGCCTCGTCCTCCTGATATAAATTAATTTCAGAAACGATTGCTTCTATAGAAGAAATTTCGTTAAGCTCTTTTTTGCAAGATAGCCAGTCTAACTTTTCTTCTAAAGTTAAACGCCTACCTTCTTGAATTTGTTTAAGCTCATCTAGTCGTTTGCGTGATACATCTTCTTCAGTGATTTCATTTGAAGTAAGTTGTTCTACATATTCCATTTGTTCTACTACAGTAGCTGCCTCATTACTATTATTAATAGAAGAAACAATTTTTCTAACTCTAAGCACCTTTTTATTTCTAAGAGAAGATATCGCTGGTTCATTATTAATAGAAGAACTCACTCTTCCAACTCCAACACGCTTTTTAAAACTTTCTCTTTTAGAACTAAGCTCGTCTGCTTTTTTATTGTTGTACTTTCCTATTAACATAGCTAATAAAGAACTAGCTAGCCGTATACCAATTAGAAGACCAAGTACTATAAATGGTAACCACTTATTCATACGCTTCCTCCTCTGACCAAAATTGGTTTGTGTTTTGGTATGAACTCATAGTAGCACATCTATTTTTGCTTGAAAATCCTAAAGTAAAAAGTAATGTAGTTAAAGTTCTTTAAAGGTTTGAATTGTCTACATAAATTTATACTAATTATTTTTCACTTTAGGGGGTAGGTAAATACATCTTTATAGTTTTAGGCTAGATTAATAGTTACTTTAACACACCAAGAAAAGGTTTTTTTACAATTAAATGGTATTAGCTATGTTGGACTTTCTTCCTATTAAATAATATCCCACCATAACAATTGAATAGTTATTATCATTATGATAAAATATATACCATAAATCAAAGTTAGGAGAAAACTCATGCTAAATATTGCTATTTGTGATGATGAAACTTCAATTACTAACACCATTGCAAGTTTTATTTATAAATATAATCCCAATTATTCCGTTTCTATATTTAATGATGGAGACCAATTTTTAGAGTTCCTACAAAGCAATTTAGTTGACCTTATCTTTTTGGACATCGAAATTGGCAACATCAATGGCATCGAAATCGGCAATTTTATAAGAAAAATTTTGGACAACCATACTACCAAAATTGTATTTATCACTGCCAAAGATGGATATGAAATTAGTCTTTTTGATATTCAACCTCTAAACTTTATTAAAAAACCTATTCAAGAAGATAAAATTATTAAATGCCTCACCTTAACTGCCAAGCTCCTTGACCTTGAAAATGAAATTTTTGAATATAAAAAAGGATATGAATTAGTTCGCATACCCTTTAGAAATATTTTATACTTTGAAAGTTTGGGAAAAAAAGTTCGTATCATAACTCATACAACAGAAGATGAATTTTATTATAGCCTAAAAAATATAAAACAACATCTACCAACTTACTTTGTGACTCCCCATGCTTCTTTTGTTGTAAATTTCAATAAAATAACTCATTGTACTTCAGAAAAATTAACACTCACAAACAACCATCAAATTCCTATTAGCCAAAGGTCACTAAAATCTGTTCGAGAGATGTTACTCCAAACGGAAAAAGCAAAACGATGAACCTCATAGTAATTATCTATATATCCTCAAACATTTGGCTACTAATTTTAATTGCAAATTTATTTTTAGTTTTAGTTAAAGATGAAATTTATGATAGCCAAGATTTTTATATTAAACTCGTATATTACACGATATTTTGTGTATTATTTATAGGTACACTGTATGCCTTTATATCCTCATTTATAACTGGGTTAACGCTTAACAAAGAAACAATTATTCGGACCTTTATTTTAATTGTAACTAATACAATTTTACTAATAATTGATGATAAGTTGCACGCTCATATTAAAATAAAAAATGAAAAAAGCTTTCTTGAGCAACAAAACAAAGTTTATGAAAATGAACTCAAAATTATTCACCAATCCAATGATATAATTAAAAATTTAAAACATGATATGAAAAATCATCTATTTGTATTACAAAATTTGTATACATCTGGTCAACACCAAGAAATTGAAGCTTATATTTCTACTATGGTTAAGCAAATGGATAACGGAGTATTTTGTAACTCTGGAAATTTCATAATTGATAGCATTATAAATTTTAAACTGGGGACTATCGAAAAAGCTACTATTTCAGTTAATATAACTATTCCTGATACTCTAAATATTGATAACTATACTCTAACTACTATTTTGGGTAATTTATTAGATAATGCTATTTTTGCACTAAATTCAAGCCATCTCAAAAAATTAGATATTAATATAAGTTATGTTATGGGCAATTTAGTAATCATGATTGATAATAGTTATAACGGTGTAATAAATAATAATCTAACTACAACTAAAGCAAATAAAGAAAATCATGGGGTAGGCTTATCTAGTGTAAGAAATTGTATTAATAACTGTGAAGGAGAATTGGAAATTAGTTATGATGAGGAAATTTTTAGTGTTTCAATTATAATTCCTGCGTAATTTATCACTTATTCCCATAAATCCATCGTTTATTCCAAAACTATGGATTTATTTTTTTGATAGTATATAATAAAACTCATAAAAATTACCATTTAGGAGGATTTAAAATGAACAAAAAATTTATGTCATGGGCATTAGCAGGGTTAGTAGGTATCAATGCACTATTAGCTAACAGTCTTTCAGCAACACCTCAATTACCTTCAGAAATTAATACAATAGTTAAAATCTCTGAAAATCTCAATGTAGTTGAAGAACAAGCATCTAATTCAAATTTAGTAAAGTTTGCGAAAGAAGGTATTCAAAAAGAAGATATTCAATTAAACTTTGAATTAAGCGATTTAAATTTTAAAGAAAGCCAAATTATTGAACTTGAGGACGAAGAAAATCTTAATGAATTCACTTGCTAACATAATCACCGACAACAACCTGTTAATAATTTTAATAGATATAGTTTTGATGGGTGTTGGATATTTTATATATGATATTATTTATACATTTAAAACTCAAAAACTAAATATATGGCAACCACTTGCAATATATTTATTAATTCAATTAGCACAAGAATTCTACTCACTATTTACTCAAACAAATATCGTAATGGATATATTAATATTTATCTCACACCCACTTTTTATATATTCATTAACATGGAAAATGATTTATTGTCATCGTAAAATTTTAGGTCACAAAGCTAAATATATATGGACATTTTGGGGAGGAACTATTTTAATCCCCTTACTCCTGCTATCAATGCTAACAATATCTGACCTAAAATCTAACTTTAAATCTGTAACCACTACTGAGCTACAAAATATATTAGATAATATCTCCTTAACAGAAGACTCCATAATTTATATAGGCCGTCCAACTTGCCCAGCTTGTGAAATTGCCAAACCTAAATTAGAAGAACTCATCGACACCTACAAAATTCCTGCTTATTATTATAATACCGATGTAGCTCGTGATGACGATGAAGCCACTATGACTGAACTACTAAATTCCCTTGAGATAACTAGTGTCCCTACTATTATTTCTTTAAAAGGAAACGTTGTATACGACATATTAAATGGTGATGATATTGATACCCAGCTAGAAAACTTCCTAGATAATAATTACCTACCCCTAATTTAAAAGCCTAACTACTATTTTAGGAAATTTTTAGTGTTTCAATTATAATCCCTGCGTAATTTATCACTTATTCCCATAAATCCATCGTTTATTCCAAAACTATGGATTTATTTTTTTGATAGTATATAATAAAACTCATAAAAATTATCATTTAGGAGGATTTAAAATGAACATTAATATGCCTAATCTCATTGAGGAATATGGTCTTCTTATTGCGTGTATAGATATAACTCTATTAGGAATAATATTTTTAATTTATGACATAGTATATACTATAAAAACTCAAACAGCAACTACATGGCAACCTGTAGTAGTAGCAAGTTTTATAGGTTTAATAACACAACTTTATGGTATGCTATGCCCCAATCATATAGTTATGGATATATGTATATTTATTTTTTTTACAGTTAGTATTTTTTCTATAGGCTGGAAAACAATCTATTGTCAACGAGCAATTTTGGGTAATAAAGCAAAATATATGTGGGCATTTTTTGGTTTGGGAATTATATGGTCTTTCTTACTCATTACATACTTAACAATATCTGACCTAAAATCTAACTTTAAATCTGTAACTACTACTGAGCTACAAAATATATTAGATAATATCTCCTTAACAGAAGACTCCATAATTTATATAGGCCGCCCAACTTGCCCAGCTTGTGAAATTGCCAAACCTAAATTAGAAGAACTCATCGATAACTACAAAATTCCTGCTTATTATTATAATACCGATGTAGCTCGTAATGACGATGAAGCCACTATGACTGAACTACTAAATTCCCTTGAGATAACTAGTGTCCCTACTATTATTTCTTTAAAAGGAAACGTTGTATACGACATATTAAATGGTGATGATATTGATACCCAGCTAGAAAACTTCCTAGATAATAATTACCTACCCCTAATTTAAAAACAAAAGAACAGCTATGCCAAAAACACAGCTGTTCTTTTTATTTTAGAAAATTTACAAGCTCAATATTTGTACAATACCAAATGTCATCTCGATTACTCAAAAGTTGCGCACAATTTATAAAAGTTTCCCAATTATCATCTTCATCTAAATTGTTACTGTGTCCCCAAATCGAAAAAGCTATTAGCTCCTCACCATCATAATTTAAAAATTCATCTATCATATCAAAAATTTTAGAATGATTATGATGAGCAGTAGGCAACCACCTATACCAATCCTCTGGTAACAAAAAACTTTCCGAATTACCTGCAAGCCTACCATATTTAATTCCACAATCTTTCATAATCCCAATAGTTTCATCATCAATTTTACGCCCAAAAGGATACGCCATGCCTGTGATTTGACGCTCAAAAAGTTGCTCCAAATTTTTCTTATCAACTTCAATTTCATAAACTTTTTGTTCATATGAAAGCTCTGTAAGCTCTGGGTGATTTATGGTATGGCAAGCAACTTCATGATGAGAATACCATTTTTTTGCCAAAGAAGAAGTCACCCTCTGTACTTTTACCTCACCAACTTTGCCCTGATTAACAAAAAATTGGTCTGAATTAAGTAACCCTGAGTTCAAATTAAAAGTACACTTTAAATTATACTTATCCAAAATTGAAATTAACCTCTCATCTTGGTAAATTCCATCATCATAACTAAATGTTAATGCTTTTCTTGCTCCGTTTGGATACATCAACTTAGCCCCCAAATTATAAATTCTCCAAAGCGATTTCTCCAATCAACTTCATTATGCACACCACCCATTTCTACAACAGTTTTAATATTTTCCTGTGGTATATTATTTTTTAGTAGCGTATCATAAATTTTTATTGCTCCTTCAACATAGTAATTTACAGGAGTCCCCACACTTTCATGAGTCCCTGTATCCACATAATATTTTTGAGTATCAGTACAATTGTTTTCAATAAAATTTAATAATTCGACCTCAGCAAACCAACTAGCTGTCGAAAATGCTCCTACATAAGAAAAAATATCGCTATATTTCATTCCTACATAAAGTGAAATTAATCCTCCCATAGAACTACCTGCAACCCCAGTATTTTCAACAACTGTACGATACTTTTCATCAATTTTCGGCTTGAGAGATTTTGCTATATAATCTGCATACAAATCTCCTTCTCCACCTCTAATTGATAAATCCTCATAATCCAATCCTTCTGGGGTAACACCTTTCCAAGGAGAATATTCGTCCCATCTATGGAACTCCCCATTATCAATGCCTACCACAATTATAGATGGAATTTTACCTTCCAAAATCAATTTATCTAAAGTTTTATGAACATGCCAAGCATCACCAAATGCTGACCCATCATTTTCATACAAATTTTGCGCATCATGCATATATAGCACAGGAAATTTTGCCTCCAAATCTACAAAATATTGCTCTGGCAAATACACTTTTATTGTACGATTTCTCTGTAACTGTGAAATATAATCTTCAAAAATTTCAATCGTTCCCACCAAAAAACCTCCTTTTATTCCGTTGCTAATAAAGACTCCCATTCAGTAATTGCAATCTGTACCATCTTCACCAAATAATCTAAATCCAAATGGTGATAAGAAAGTATACCCATTATATCCATTTGCCATATCCGTTGCAAAAGCAAACTTATTATTTATAGGTTCGTTAAATGTTTCGGCAAACTCAAATAACTCCTCAAACGTTTCAACTGGAGTATCCACCAAATCTTTATTTTATTATAGAAGAATGCTAAAGTTTCTATAGAAACAGGTATGCCATATGCAACCCCATCTTATTAAGTAAATCCTATAAACTCCACGCTTTGTATATAATTAACAACAAAAAAGACCACTATCCACAAAGAACAGTAGCCTTTTTTATATTAAAAAAAACTTCTCATCAAGCCTCTAGCACACACACGTACCAATTAGCCCCATCAAATAATTAGCACTAATATCAGTAATACTATCAAATCCACCATCAAGCGCAACAGGTACAACCATCATACCAGCAGACTTAGCGGCCATAACTCCAGCCTCAGCATCTTCAATAACAATACATTCGCAACACTCAACACCAGCCATATTAGCTGCCATAACAAAAACATCTGGGTCAGGCTTAGCATGAGTAACCATATTTCCATCAACAATAGCATCAAAATAATCTGTAATACCAGTCTTTTCCAAAACAAACATTACATTTTTACTTGCAGACCCAACAGCCATCTTAACACCAGCCATCTTCAAATCTTTAAGAAGTTCCAAAACTCCATCAAGTAAATGTACATCTTCTTCTACCATTCTCAAATAGATATCATTTTTGCGACCAAGAACACGCTCTCTACCTTCCTTGCTCAAGCTCAAATTAGCCATCTCACATAGCATATCCATACAATCTATACGGCTAACCCCTTTAAAAGCCTCGTTATCAATCTCACTAAATACATATCCAAATTCACGTGCAACTTCTTTCCAAGCTAAGTAGTGAAACTTTGCAGTATCAACCAATACACCATCTAAATCAAAAATTACCATCATAGACTACACCTCCAATAATTTGCCACCAACAATAATGGAAACAGCTTCACCACTAATATTTTTTAAGTCAACTTTTCCATTTTCAATTTTAATTTCTAAACGACGACCCAAATAATAAAATCCAAATTTCAATTTAGTAATCTCCTCTGGTAACTTAGGATTAATATGAAGTACACCACCAATCATTCTAAATCCAGCAAATCCATACACAACGCATTGCCAAACTCCACCATAAGAAGCAGCATGAACCCCATCATCACAACTATGCATCTCCTGACTAATATCAATCATAGTAGCCCTAGAAAATAACTCATACCCATAATCAAAATAACCAATGTCATTTGCTAATATTGCATAAGAACTAAGACTCAAACTAGAGTCATGCAAGCAAAATGGCTCATAATAATCAAAGTTAGCTTTCTTTATATCATCAGAAAACTTCTCTCCAAATAGCAAAAATAAAACCATAACATCAGCCTGCTTTGATACTTTTAGTTTGCTAATTTGCTCCATATTATAATCTTGTGAAATAGTCGCAACCAAAGAAGCTTCCTTATATTTAGTCAAATCAATCTCAGGTAAATTTCTATACGAACTATCTTGATTGATAATCAAATCTTCATCAGGCGTTGAAATATATACTTTTTCATAACGCAACTTAATATCATTAATTACATCACAAATTCCAGTTTTTAAATCAATCTCTATAAGTAAATTTGGATTTTTGTGCAAAATTTCATTATAACAATCAATCGCATACTCCATATTCCATTTAGCCAAATAATTAGTATACATATTATCATCAACGTGTTCACAATATTCATCTGGCCCAATTACATCACAAATATGCAACAATCCATCATCACCATCTTCAAGCCTAGAATTCCAAAACTTGGCCGTTTCAAAAATAATCTCATATCCAAACCTACACATAAAGTCATCATCGCCAGTAAAATTTCTGTACAAATAAACACCAAACGCTACATCAGCCACAATATGTATTTCAATATCTCCAGTAATTACTTTTGCAGGCTCGCCACTAAATACATCAACGCCAGAAAACTTTGGCGTAACCTCTCCATCATCAGGGTTTGCAGACTCCCAAGGAAACATTGCCCCACAATATCCATTTAGCTTTGCCTTCTCCCTAGCCCCATCAAGTCCCAAATATCGATATTCCAAAAGACTACGTGCAGCTAAAGGATTTTGCACAATAAACCTTGGCAACAAAAATACTTCTGTATCCCAAAAAGTATGTCCTTTATACCCCTCTCCCGAAAGCCCCTTAGCGCCAATATTCATGCGATTATCATGCGCAGGTGTCATTACAAACATATGATACAAGGCATAATTTAATGACAACTGGTCTATATAATTTTTAGATTTAATTTCAATATAATCATTCTTCCACAACTTCAAAAATAATGCCTCAGCACTACGCAAAAATAACCCTTCATATCCAAGCTTCATATTCTCACGCAAAATCTCATAATACTGACCATCAACTACATCTTTATCAATCGAAGTATAATAAGAAACATACTTCTCAAATATCAACTCACTACCAACCTCAAAATTAAACTCACCAAAAACACTCTTACGCCCCATCTTAGGCTTTGGCAAATCAAAAATCTCCTCACCATCAACAAAAGTTCTATGCCCAACATTTACAAATACATCAATGTTAGATTGAGAAGTTTTTGTATGTGAAACTATAAATTCCCTCTCATAAAATCTACGCATCACATCAATAAAATGAGCGTCTCCAGAGTTTGTAACTTTACCATCAATTCCAGAAACTACAACAATATTTGCACTTTTAATCAACGGAATAACTTTGATTTTACTAGCCCCAAGATGAATATTATCAGCCGAAATAAATCTTCTCATCTCAAATTCAAACTCATTATCACAACTTCTAAACTTAAACGAACGAACAAGTTCACCAGTTTTTAAGTTTAGCGACTTGTTATAATCTGATACATTTTCTCTTGTCAAAAAAAATCGAACTCCCTCAATAAAAATATCCAAAGAAAACGCATCAGCCACGTTAGGAAGCTCTGTCACCTCATCAAAATATTTATTAAAAGTACCTGCAATAAAAGTATTTACAACCCTCAAAGGATATTTCTCTTCAGCATAAGCACGCACGCAAATATACCCATTCCCTTGGCACATAATACTTTCGGTTTTATTCAAACTCATCTCATCAAAACTATCTTCACCAATTATAAATTCTCCATCATAAACAATCATACAACACCCCATCTTTCATTACACAAACCTCAATTTTACTCTCAACTCTCTTATACGAAACATCAAATAAACTCTCACCAACCAACAAATTCTCAATCTTCACAAATGACAACTCACTCGGTAACTTAGGATTTAAAATTAGTGTACCATTTGGAGCATCAGGCTCAATCCCCAAAATGCATCTCAAATATACATTGTGAATGCCATACCCTGACCATAACTGCATAAAACACCCATCATCAGGTAAAATTTCACTAATACAATTTGGAACATCAACTCCATAACAATCCACCAACTTATTCAAAAGCGAATATGCAAAATCCACATCATTATTACAAGCAAATACTTCAGCCAACACTCCTGTATTAATTGACATAGATTTATTTAAACAATAAATATCCTCGCCAAATTCTTCTTTATCATCAACCATACAACCAAGCTTCATACCAAAATCATTAAAAAATCTCTTTTCCTTCATCTTGGATACACCAACCGAAACAATTTCTTGTGGCACAAAACTTTTTGCATATGGCAACACACAAACCCAATTGTTAAGAACAACAGGAATTAACTCATCAGAAGGTATAATCTCATCAAAATATTCCGACATTTTCTTTGATAACAAATTCGTATTTTTAATTGAATTTATCAATATATCCCGATTGCTCATAATCTCATCATAGGAACACAAAATATCTCCAAAAAACTGCTGCTGCTTACAATAAAATTTCTCAACAATTTCTGTTGCCAAATTATCACGCATTATATTATAATTATGCACAACATCAAACACATCACTCATCTTCCCTATTGCATCATAAGCATCAACCATCAAAACGGCAATATCAATAACTCTCCCAGAAAGCCCAATAACTTCCACAATACCCGAACCTTTTGGACACAACGAGCCTTCTTCCACAAAACTACCAGCCCATTCCATACCCATCACGCAAAACTCAAACATTTCTTGCAAAAAAACCTTATCTCCAGTCCACTTATAAACCTCCCAAACAGCACATACAAAATGAGGAGTTTCTTGCAAATTTCCATCACCATACACAACCCCAAGTGGCGAAACTTCATGAATAACTCGACCATTACCATTGTGAGAAAGCGAAATATTGCGCAACAACCTTAAAGTTTGCTTACACATCTCATGTTGACCAGCAACCAAAGCACCATAAACTCCATACGCACTATCGCACCCAAAAAACCAAGGAAAATCAGGAAACCCAGCAGTAAAACCTTCTCCAATACCATCAATTTTTTGAATTAACATATCATAAGTAATTTTTAACCCATTAAAAGCATCATCAAATAAAGCATCAGAACTAACCAAATGGCTCATATTCAAAATATTATTACGACGTTCCATTTGAGATTTAATTAATGGCTCTATATCCAAATCACAACTTTTGCCAACCAAAATTCGACCAACACCTTCAAACTTTATTTTAACCTCAAAAAAATTATCTTTTGGTAAAACCTCTGCTATTGCTCCTTCAACCAAAACCTCAAAACTAACATCTAATGCACCAAACGCAATATGGTTTGTATCTACTGAAATTAGCTTTGTATCTCCCAAATCCGAACCAGTCCAGCAACTTTCAATTTTGATAGGTAACACAACTTCACAGCTCCCATTAACATCAATAACTACCAACGGAGTATTATCCAAAGCACTAATTTTTATATTAAATCCATCATATAAAAACGACCCACAACTTCCATCAAAAGTGTATGCAGAGGCGCTAACTTGCTCATTATTAACCAAAACCCTAAATCCATCTGAAATTCTATATGGTTGAGCAAAAATCCCACTCATCTTTCCTTCAACATGAAACCCAAGAGGAACAAAAGTCCCATCTTGTTTTCCAATAACGTAAGCACAATTTGAAGCAATCACAAAATTTTTCATAACTATATCACTCCTTAATCCCTGAAGATGTTACACCTTCAATAAAATATCTTTGGAATATTAAAAACACAACAATCATGGGTGCAGATAATAACATTGCTCCTGCCATAGTTTGATTTGGAAACGAGAAATATTGGCTATTTAGAGAGGCCATACCAACTGGTAATGTATACATATCACGTGATGTAATAAGTAAATTTGGCATCAAAAAGTTATTCCAACTTCCCATAAAAGACATTATCGTAATAGTTGTTAGTGCTGGCTTTGCAAGAGGCAAAACTATCTTAAAGAAAGTTCCAATTTTACTTAGACCATCAAGCTCTGCCGCCTCCTCAAGACTCGCAGGAAACGACATGAAAAATTGGCGCATCATAAAAATATTAAAAGCATTAAATACAAATGGAACGATAAGTCCAACGTAACTATTTACAAATCCAAAACGATTTAGGAGCATATATTGAGGTATCATTGTAATTTGACCTGGTATCATCATAACCCCAAGAATACACATAAAAATTAAGTTTTTGCCCGCAAAATCAATGCGTGCTAATGCATATCCAGCCATAGTGCTTAGTAATACGCCCAAAATAGTTACCGATACAGCAATTACAAAACTATTAAAGTACCAACGTGTAATATCGTTTTTTACAATCAAATCCACATATGCCGAAAAACTCAAATTTGATAAGTCAAAATTTAGTTTATACGCCTCACGGGTAGGTCTTAGCGAAGTATAAAATGCCCAAAGAAACGGAAATAACGCAACAACAGCGTAACCCATCATAATAGCATAAACTACAATTTTCATCGGTAAAGAAGTTTTTTTATCCATAAACTAAGCCCCCTTTCTCTCAAGACGCTTTGGACGTACCTCAAAGAAATATCTTTGCAACATAGTAAGTGTAAAGATAACAACAAATAATACAACTGCAACTGCCGACCCATAACCCAATCTATTTTCTCCAAAAGCTTTATTATAAAGATATAAAACTACTGTAGTTGTAGAGCCAAGTGGTCCACCAACTCCTCCAGAAATAATATAAGCTTGGTCAAACATCTGCAAAGTACCAATCATTCCAACTACAACAACAAACATAGTTTTTTCGCTAAGAAGAGGTACTGTAATATAAAAAAATCTCTGAAGTGGAGAAACCCCATCAATTTCAGCCGCCTCATAAACTTCCCCAGGGATATCTTGTAGCCCTGCCAAAAATACTAACATCTGCGTCCCTACTGTAGACCAAATAGCCATCAACATAGCAAGTGGTAATGCATATCTTGGGTCATTAAACCAACTAACTGGCACAAATCCAAAATTTGCAAGAAACCTATTTACAATCCCATTTGTATTAAACAAAAACATAAACATACTAGCAGAAGCAACAGCCGAAGTTACTGCCGGCACATAATATGCTACCCTAAAAAACGTTTGCCCCTTAATTTTTTGGTTTGCTGCCGTTGCTAATAATAATGAAATGGCAGTCTGTACAGGAACAACGACTATACTATATTTAAACGTATTATACAAAGCTTGATGAAAATATGGGTCCTTCAAAAGCTCCACATAATTTTCAAACCATATAAATGTGGCTTCTTGTGGTTTTAACATATTGTACTTTTGAAAACTTAGCCCAAACGAAAAAATTGCAGGCCCAACAATAAAAACCAACATCAACGCCACAACAGGAAACACCAACAACCACCCAGCAACATTACTTTGAAATTGCTTACTTCTTTGTTTCATACGCCCCCTCCTCTCCTAAAAATTTATTTAAAAATTATTGGTTTGCCAAAGCTTTATCAATATTTTCCTGTGCCGCATCAAAAGCACCTTGCACTGTTGAATTTGGATCAAGAAGTATACGCTCCATAGCTTTAGCCGCCTCATCAACAACAGTAGCTGAAATTATCCCATAATTAAATTCACTAGCAATAGGAGCTTGCTCAACAAATACTTTATAATCTGGCCAATTTTCTAAAAAAGTAATAAGAGTAGAGTTTCTTGATGGAATAGCACGCCCAGACTCAGCAATCAACATCTGTTGGTTAGTATCTGTTAAAAATCTAATAACATCTCTTGCAACATCTGGATTATCAGTATTGTTTGACATAGAATATGCAACCGTAAACTGCATAGAAGCTGGCACTTCTTTATACGGGATTGGCACAACTCCATATTCCATATCTGGTGCTTGCTCCATAAGAGCCTGTATCATCCAGTTTCCTTCTATAGTCATAGCCGCCATATCCATAGTAAAAGCATCACCAGTCCAATTTACACCCAGTTGTTGTGGAGTTTTTGCATATCCAGCTTCAAATAACCCAATCCAATATTCATATGCTTCTATATTTTTTGGATTATTAAAGGTTGGCAACCCATCATCACTCATCATAGAGCCACCATTAGAATAGAAAAACGGCTGAACTCTATCAATTCCATTTTGCAAAGTCAACCCAACAACTCCATTCCCCGTTAACGCCTGTGCCGTTTTCTCCAAATCGTCCCAAGTTTCTGGAGGAGTTAGCCCAGCATCTTCAAACATTTCCACGTTATAATACAATGCAAGCGTTGAAAAATCTTTAGGAACTCCATACAAAGTACCATCAGGTCCTCTAAATGCATCTAATAATGCTGGCTCAAAATCTGCAATATCAGCAGCAGAAAGCGCCTCATCAAGTGGAGCTAACTTATTTGTATCAATAAATTGCGCAACTTGGAATAAATCCATATAAAAGATATCTGGTTCATCATTAGCCACCATTCTAATTTTGAGAGTTTCCCAAATATCCCCAGCAATTGGCTCAACTACCAATTTAACATGAGGATTTTCTTTCATATACGCACTTGCTTGTGCCGTTACTAAGTCAACCTCCAACGGGTCGGCATATGTAGCAATTGTAAGAGTAACTTGCTCCTTAGCTGGAGTTACTACCTCTTCTTTTTCTTTATCATCATTAGTTGTTACTGAAGCTGGTGTAGTTTGAGAAGTATCATTTCCACACCCAACAGATACAATTGATACAGCACAAACTAGTAATAATGACATACACTTTTTAAACATTTTCATAATCATTCCCCCTTATTTCTATTTCGCAAACGTTATGGCTACTATATATTTAGTATATAAGTCCAAATATTATTTGTCAATACGTTTTTATCTATTGCATATTAAACATATTACTAAAAAATATTCTTGTGTTTTAGGCTAAATCTACAAAGTAAATTTAATATTTAGATATTATATACACAATTTCATTTTTTTACCTTACAACATAAACAAAAAAATAGATATAAACTCTATTATCTAGTTTATATCTATATATTTATATGCTGTCCCTTAGTTGCATTTCACAATTTAATATAACAGTTGGGTTAACTTGTTCTTTATTTTCGATTTGAATTAACAATTTTGCTGCCTCAAAACCTTTATTAAAGCTATATTGTTTAACAGTGCTAAGCTTTGGCGTTACATATCTACTAATTGGAATATCATCAAACCCCATAACTGCAATATCATCTGGGATAACCTTTCCAATACTCAAAATAGCCTCCATACACCCAATCGCCATATAGTCACTAATACAAAAAAACGCATCAATTTCTGGATTTTGTTGTAATAAATATAAAGTTTTTTCATATGCTACACTTTGCCTAAAATCTGCATCAACAATATAATTTTCCTTAATCGGAAGCTTCTTTTTAGTTAGTGCAATCCGATATCCTGCCTCCCTTTCTATAGACACAACTGCATGAGGACTACCCGTTAATAATGCTATATTTTGCTTTCCAGAATTAATAATAGCCTCCACTGCTTGTGTGCAATAGTGAGTATTATTAACGATTACACTACCTTTATTCTCACCATTAATAGGAATATCAATACACACCATATTACAAGTTATCGAAAGTAATTCTTGAAATTTTGGGTCATCATATTCAAATCCATAAAGTATGGCATTTCTTATTCCACGCTCCCTAAAAAATTGTACATAAGATTTTTCTGTTGGTTGCAAAATGTATATTATTACTTCATATCGTTTTTCATTTGCATACTTATTAACACCATTAATCATTGCATAAAATTCATTGTGTTCTAACATATTGTCTTCATCTGTAAAGCCTTGCACCACAAAATCAATCCTATTAGATACTCCCATTACTAACCTATGAGCCGAAATATTTTTTACATATCCAAGTGAATTTGCAATATCTTCTACCTTTTGTTTTGTTTCTTTGCTTACATCGTCATGGTCATTTAAGGCTCTTGAAACTTGAGCTACAGAAAGACCAGCTTCTTTAGCAATATCTTTTAAAGTAATCATATTTTCTCCTAAACGTTTTGGAAACATTTTAATTCCAAATTTTATCTCTTCTTATTTTATATGAGCAAAGAAAGATTGTCTAGTATCATTTATTATCCAACAAAACTTTATACCACTTTATTGCATATATTTTAAACATTATGCAAAAACTTAATATAGATAAATAATATTTCTTCCTTATTAATAGAGGTTGTACAAAAAAGGAGAATTGCATGGGTAAACTGAGTCAAGAACTTATCGGTAAAAACTGCCGAGTTATTATGTTGGGCATTTGGGATATTAAAGGTATTATTTTAGATATTGATGAGGATTGGATTAAAATTGAAAAACAGAAAAGTGGTAAGGTGATTATTCAACGTCGCCAATTAGTAAGTAGTATCACTCGAATAGCATAATGATTTAATTTTTTGATGTTCCACGGGGAGCTTTTTGATTTATCCTCGTAGGAACATTGTTGTGCCATGCACAGGAAACTACAAATAATTTTCCAATTATTTACAATTAAATAAATTTAAAAATTATTTACATATTATATTATAACATTAGAAAAATCATGGTAAAATAAATTTAAATTACTAGTATTGTTAGCGTAAAATATAAATTTTATTTTTAATTATTAAACAGGAGGTCAACTTTATGTATCCCATAGATTTACACGTTCATTCTACTATGTCCGACGGAACATTTACCCCACGAGAAATTGCATTTTATGCAAAAGCCAAAGGTCTACAAACTATTGCGCTTACCGACCATGACACTATTTCTGGGGTTCTGGAATGCCAAGAAGCTGGCAACCTTGTAAACCTTAAAGTTATCGCTGGAATTGAATTTAGCGTTAATTATTTTGATAAAGAAGTCCATATGTTGGGATATTTTATAGATATTCATAACGAAAAACTTACTTCTCATCTTGAAAATCTGGTAGTTAGCCGCCATGAGAGAAACCTAAAAATGCTTGAGAAGCTAGGAGAACTCGGGTTTCCGATGGAATATAGTGATATTGCAACTTCTGAGAAAAACGCACTTCTTACAAGAGCTCATTTTGCTCAAGCTATGCTTAAAAAAGGGTATGTTAAAAATATTGATGATGCATTTAATCTATATCTTGGCAACGGTAAACCTGCTTTTATCCCTCGTGAACACGTTGATTTTAAAGAGTGCATTGATTTAATTCATGAAATTGGAGGGGTTGCCGTTATTGCTCACCCTGGGTTATACAAATCTTTTACTGATGAAAAGTTGGACAAGTTTATCAAAACTTTGGCTGAAGCTGGACTTGATGGAATTGAAACGATTTATCCAAAATACAGCAAGGAGCAAGAGGAAGAATTTTTATATTTATGCAAAAAATATAATCTTCTCCCAACTGGTGGTAGTGATTTTCATGGAGAAAATAAAAAGGATTTAGACATCGGTAAAGGTTATGGGAAAACATTTGTACCATCAACGCTTTTAGATGCATTGGAAACTTTACTATAATTTGGAATTAAATTCACATTTTTTGGAAATAATTAATACTAATGAATAAGCACATTTTTTAGGAGGAAATTTATGTTACACAAAACTATCTATTTAAACGAAATTTTTTCGAGCTTGGACACTGCTACAACTTGCCCAACTCTTGATATTTATATGCAAAATCGAAGTGCTAAAATTGATGCAAATCGTAAACGCCCATGTATTATTATTTGCCCAGGAGGTTCATATATGTACACTTCTGATAGAGAAGCCGAGCCAGTTGCTATGCATTTTCTTGCACACGGATTTAATGCGTGTGTACTTAGATATAGCACCCTACCAAATCAATTTCCACGCCAATTGTTAGAGCTTTCTGCTACAATTGCACACATTCGCCGAAATAGTGATGAGTGGGGAGTTGAGCCAGAACAGATTGTAGTTCTGGGATTTTCAGCAGGTGGACACCTAGCAGGAAGTATTGGAGTACATTGGGATAAAGATTTTGCAACTGAGGGGTTAGAACTTTTGCCTGAAGAAAATAAGCCAAATAAATTGGTTCTTTGCTATCCACTAATTAGTACAGACCCAAATTTATATGCATTGCCGGCACAAGCTCAAATGTTGGTAAAAACATTTTCCCCATTAAATTTTGAACAAGAAATTTCCTTAGAAAATCATGTAAGCGAAAATACTCCACCTACATTTCTATGGCATACACTAGATGATGTTATAGTAAATGTTGAAAATAGTTTTAAGTTTGCTTTAGCTCTTAGAAAAAATAACGTGCCACTTGAAATGCATATTTATCCACAGGGAGTTCATGGACTTAGTTTGGCTACTACACAGACTACTCATGAAAATAATTTGGATTTGATTGATGAGCATATTAATTCTTGGGCTGACCTTGCTAGTGAATGGATTAAACGATATTAAAATTTTATTTTTAGGATTAATTTTTACAATTTGTAGAGGTTAATCCTTTTTATTGTCCCAAAAATATCTTGTACATATCAAGGTTAAATATGAATATCAATTTAAACCTTATAGTAGAAGCTATAGGGTTTTTTTGTTATAATTAAAGTCAGATTTGCAATAATAATAAATGAGTGGATTTGTGACGAGATATTATTATAAGGAGTGAGGTGACGATGAAAAAGAATTTACAGACTGAAAAGCGAAATTATTTATTAGATAATTTAAAAGGATTATTAATTTTTCTAGTTGTTTTTGGACATTCTATTGAGATTGCAAAAAATAACTCTGTGTTAATAGAAACAATATATATATTTATTTATCTATTTCATATGCCAGTTTTCGTATTTGTATCAGGATATTTTTCCAAAAATGTTGAGAAAAGTAGAAGTAAAGCATTTAGAAGTTTTTTTGTGCCATTTTTAATTTTTAATACTATTTGGAACGGCTTATCTTCAATTGCTCTTGGGTTTGAAAGCTTCTCATTTCTTACTCCAGGGTGGGCGTTGTGGTATTTGATGAGTATGTTTTTGTGGAGAATTTCGTTAAAAGATTTAATAAAAGTTAGATTTATTTTTCCTCTTAGTATAATTGTTGGGGTTGGTGCAGGGCTATTTAGCGAATTTGGAGTAATTTTATCACTATCAAGAACATTAGTATTTTTACCATTTTTCCTAGCAGGATTTTATACTACAGAGCAACAATTATTTAAACTTAAAGAGTCAAATTTATTTTTATCAATATGCATTTTTATATTTACAATAACAGTTTCTATGTGGCTTGGGCAAACACATATTATTCCGGCAGAATTTTTGTATGGAAATAGCTCTTTTACAAATTATCCTATGTCAATTTGGGTTGGTATTTTAGCTAGACTTTCCCTTTATATAGTTGGATTTTTATTTGTATTTGTGCTAATTAATTTTGTTCCATCACGGTACACGTTTTTTAGCCAGATAGGTTCTAATACATTTTCGGTATATATTTTACATACGTATTTAGTTGGACTAGTATTCATTGCAAATTCTTATATTTCATCGCCAAATCTTCAACTTATACTATGTTTTGTAACTTCAATTATTATAACCTATATATTATCTAGGAATATCGTAACTAAATATTTCACTAAATCTATAGATAATTTTTTAAAATTTTTTAGACCAAAACAATCTTTCTAATCAAATTTCAAAAAGCTAAGAACCCCTTGAGGCTCTTAGCTTTTTATTTAATTTTTGAAGTAACTAACTGCACCTTTAAAAATGGGGTTATAATCATGTTTTTTAACATTTTTATACAAGTGATTTCCTGAACGTTCATCATGACCCATCTTACCAAATACTCTACCATCTGGAGAAGTAATACCTTCAATATTCATAACTGAAGCATTTGTATTGTAGTCTATTATTGGTGAATTATCATCAATCCCTACATATTGAGTAGCAACTTGACCATTTTCAATAAGCTTTGATAATACTTGTTCATTAGCAACAAAACGCCCTTCCCCATGAGAAATTGGAACGCTATATTCATCTCCAACATTTGTATACATCAACCATGGAGAATGGTTTGCACATACTTTTGTATGAACCAAACGTGATTGGTGACGTGAAATTTTATTAAATGTTAATGTTGGATTATTTTCGTTTGGCTCAACAATTTCTCCAAAAGGTACTAATCCTAATTTAATTAATGCTTGGAAACCATTACAAATTCCTAACATTAGACCATCGTCTTCTTTTAGGAAAGTATGAACAGCATCTTTAATTTTCTCATTTCTAAAGAAAGCTGTAATAAATTTTCCTGAACCGTCTGGCTCATCTCCACCACTAAATCCTCCTGGAAGTGCGATAATTTGAGATTGCTTAATTTTCTCTTCCATAATTTTTAATGACTCATTAATTCCCTGAGGAGTTAAGTTATTAATTACAAAAATATCAGCTTTTGCACCTTCTCTTTCAAATGCATATGCTAAATCATATTCACAGTTTGTCCCTGGGAATACTGGAATTAATACTTTTGGAGTTGCAAAATTAGTTTTAACTTTTAGTGTAGAAGATTTTGTTGAAGTTATTGGAGTAACTTTTTGAGTATCTTCTTGCGTTTGAGTTTTATAAACTGGCTCTAAAGTTTGTGTCCAAATTGATTTTAATTCTTCAATTGTCCATTTTTCTTCTGCAAAAATAATTTCCTTATTTGAAGTAGTTTCTCCAATAAGAACTCCTAATTCAATTTCTTCAGTAGCTTCTACGATAATACTACCATATTGCTGTTTGAATAATGAATTTGAGTTTACATTAATTGTAGCCCCGATATCATTTCCAAAAGCCATTTTTGAAATCGCCTCACAAATTCCACCTTTTCCAACTGCGTATGCTGATACAATTTTTCCAGCTTTAATTAATGTGTGAATTTGAGCAAAGTTTTCCATCATCACTTTTGCATCTAACAATCCATCAGCTTTCACTGGAGCTTCGATATTATAAATTTTGCTATCAGTATTTTTAAACTCTGGTGAAATAATATCATTTGTATCTGCCACACAAATTGAGAAAGAAATTAATGTTGGAGGAACATGTAAATTTTCAAATGTCCCAGACATAGAGTCCTTTCCTCCAATTGCAGGAACTTTAAAATCAATTTGAGCCTGTAATGCTCCTAATAAACTAGCAAATGGAAGCCCCCAGTTTTTAGGGTCAGTGCCTAATTTTCTAAAGTATTCTTGATATGAAGACCAACATTTTTCAATATTTCCACCAGTAGCTACAAGTTTTGCAAGCGAGTCTACAACGCTATAGTATGCCCCATAAAATGGAGTTTGCTCTGATAAATGAGGGTCAAATCCATATGCCATAACGCTACAAGTATTAGTTTCACCTTCTACAGGAATTTTTGCAGCCATAGCTTGAGTTGGTGTTAATTGATTTTTTCCACCTAATGGCATCAACACAGAATTTGCTCCAATTGTAGAGTCAAATTTTTCAATTAATCCACGTTTTGAAGCTATATTAATATTACTGATAGTACTTTCAACGTATTCTCTTGTAGATTGTACATCTGATTGAGTTGGTAATTCTGTATGAGCAACTTCTACATTGATATGCTTTTTAGCACCATTAGAATTTAAGAAATCTCTACATAAATCAACAACTTTATCCCCTTGCCAAACCATAGTTAAACGGTGTTTATCAGTAACTTTTGCAACTTCTGTAGCTTCTAAATTTTCTTTGTTTGCAAGTTCAATAAACTTTTGTACATCTTTAGCCTCAACTACAACTGCCATACGTTCTTGTGACTCACTAATTGCAAGCTCTGTAGCATCAAGTCCTTCATATTTTTTAGGAACTGTATCTAAATTGATATCCAAACCATCTGCAAGTTCACCAATTGCAACACTTACACCCCCAGCACCAAAGTCATTGCAACGTTTAATTAAAGTTGTTACTTCCTTATTTCTAAATAAACGCTGGATTTTTCTTTCTTCTGGAGCATTTCCTTTTTGAACTTCTGCCCCACAATCAGCAAGAGAAGCTACTTCATGAGATTTTGAAGAACCTGTTGCACCTCCACAACCATCACGACCAGTTTTTCCACCTAGTAAAATAATTACATCACCATTTTGTGGAACTTCTCTTACTACATTTTCTGCAGGTGCCGCACCTACAACTGCTCCTACTTCAAGATGTTTTGCCACGTATCCATCATGATAAACTTCATCAACTAATCCTGTTGCCAAACCAATTTGATTTCCATAAGAACTATAACCATCAGAAGCTACAACAGCAATTTTACTTTGAGGCAATTTTCCTTTTAAAGTTTGAGTAACTGGCGTTAGAGGATTTCCTGAACCAGTAACACGCATCGCCTGATAAACATAACTTCTTCCTGATAATGGGTCACGAATTGCTCCACCTAAACAAGTTGCAGCTCCTCCAAAAGGTTCAATTTCTGTAGGGTGATTGTGTGTTTCATTTTTGAACATAAGTAACCAAGGCTGAGTTACACCATTTACATCTACATCAATTTTTACACTACAAGCATTAATTTCTTCAGACTCATCTAAATCAGTAACTGCTCCTACAGATTTTAGATATTTTGTACCGATACAAGCAATATCCATCAAAGTAATAGGTTTATCTTTCCCAGCATATAACTTTTCACGGATAGCTAAATATTCCTCAAAAGCTTTTTGGATTACTTCATTTTCTATAGAAATTTCTTCTAAAATTGTTGTAAAAGTTGTATGTCTACAATGGTCTGACCAATACGTATCAATCATTTTAATTTCTGTAATTGATGGGTCACGGTTCTCTTTTTTAAAGTACTCTTGGCAGAACTGAACATCAGCCAAATCCATTGCCAATCCTTGAGCTTTTAAGAATTCCGATAATTGTTCATCAGTATAGTTAATAAATCCTGTAAAACGCTCAACCGTAGTCGGAATATTTATTTCTACATCTAAAGTTTTTGCAACCTCAAGACTTGCACGCATACTTTCAACTGGGTTAATCACATAATTTACTATAGTTTCAAATTGTTCATTAGTTAAATTTCCCCACAAATAAATTACTTTTGCAGTACGAACTATAGGTCTTTCCCCTTGAGTAATAAACTGAATACACTGCGCACAAGAATCTGCTCTTTGGTCAAATTGTCCTGCTAAATATTGAACAGCAAATATTCTTCCATCATGAGCCGGCAATTTATCATACGAATTATCAACTTGTGGTTCTGAAAATACTGTAGGAATACATTTTTTAAATACTTCCTCAGAAATATGCGAAACTTCATATCTATTAAAAATTTGTAATTTTTCTAGTTCCTCAATCTTTAATGCAGACTTAATATCTTTTAGCATTGCATTATCTTGCTCAGCAAATTCTCTCTTTTTAGTAGAATAAACGCTATAAACCATTTAGTTTGCCTCCTTAATTTCTAGGGCTTTTTTCCCAATATCTGTACGGTAGTGCATATCTTCAAAATTAATTTTAGTGATTTTATTGTAGGCTTCATTTATCGCACCTTGCAAAGACTCTGCCACAGCTGTTACACCAAGTACTCGACCACCATTTGTAACAATTTTCCCATCTACAAGAGCAGTTCCTGCATGAATAATTCCATCTACTTCATTAAGACCAGTAATTTCTTTACCTTTTTCATAATTTTGTGGATATCCACCAGAAGCTACAATTACACACGCTGATGATGCATTTTTGTTATGAACTGGCACTTCTTCAAGACGTTCTTCAATTACAGATAAGAAAATATCCACCAAATCTCCTTCTAAAAGAGGTAAACAAACTTGAGTTTCTGGATCTCCAAATCTACAGTTGTACTCAATAACATAAGGTTCACCATCACAAATCATTAAACCAAAGTATAATGTTCCTTTAAACTTACGACCTTCATTATTCATAGCGTGTAAAGTTGGCCAGAAAATTCTCTCCATAGCTTTTCTCTCAACTTCTTCTGTATAACATGGATTTGGTGCTACAACTCCCATTCCTCCAGTGTTTAAGCCTTTATCTCCATCAAAAGCACGTTTATGATCCATAGAACTAACCATAGGTTTAATTGTTTTTCCATCTGTAAATGCTAAAACAGAAACTTCAACTCCAGTTAAAAAGTCTTCAATTACTACTTGTTGACCACTTTCTCCAAACGCATTTTTAAGCATCATATCTTTAAGTGCCACTAATGCATCACCCTTTGAATTTGCAATAATTACACCTTTTCCTAGTGCCAGCCCATCAGCCTTAATTACTATTGGAAATTTTGTGTGACATTTAATATAATCTGCCGCTTCATCATGGTTGTTAAATGATGCGTATCCTGCTGTTGGAATATTGTATTTTTTCATTAAGTCTTTAGCAAAAATTTTACTTCCCTCAATAATTGCAGCTGCTTTGTTTGGGCCATAAGCTCTAATTCCTGCGTTTTCAAGGGCATCAACCATTCCTAAAACTAATGGGTCATCAGGAGTTACCACTACTAAGTCAATATTATTTTCACGACTATAATTTACAACTCCATCAATATCAGTTGCTCCAATATTTACAGAAGTCGCCTCTTCATTAATTCCTGCATTACTTGGTGCTACAAATATTTCTGTTTGAGTTTTGCTCTGTTTAAGTTTTTTTACGATAGCGTGTTCACGACCACCACCACCGATTACAAGTATTTTCATAAGTTATCTCCTATTATTAACTAATTTTTAGAAGTTTATTCAACTAACTAAATTTTATTTTAAATATCTATTATAAAAGGAAGAATTTCCAACCTCAAAATTTTTTCTAATCTAAGTATGAAATTCAAAAACCAGTAACTGGCTGGATATGTGCTATAAAATTGAAATCTTCCTTTTGATTTTTCATATCCTCTATTTGAGTATTACCAAACTTTTAAAACTTAAATCATTTTTATAAAAAATTTTTTAAAGCTCTAATTTATTCTGGTATGCAAACTTGCTTTTGAAAACCCTAAAATATATGGGCGCTCTAACACAATTGTATTAGATAAACGCCCTATATTTATTGTATACAAATTAAAATTCCATTTTCATTTTGTATAACATTTCTATAAAATCTAATGAGTCCATTTAATGCATTTCTCATTTCGTGCTTTAAATATTTATCTGTTGAGTACCACCTTTGAGGAAAAATATAGTTCGCCTTTAAATCATCTTCCCAACCATTGTAAAAAAACAATTCTTGATTTACCGACCTCAAAAGTTTCACTTGATTAACTAATTCAGGATATTTCAAAACTCCCCAAACTGGAAAATCTTCACTAGTATTTAAAATTTCGCCTAAAATTGCTTTACCCATTAAGTTTTGAGACATAAATTCGCCTGTTAATAAAAAGTTTAGAGGTTGCCAAAGGGTTGCTACCCCTCGATAATTGTTGTATTTATCCAAGTTTTGATTTACGATAGTTAATAGATGATGGTTTGTTGTACAATCGTTTAAAAAAACTTTGTTTACTTCTAAATAAACAGCTTTCATGTTATTGCGCATTTGCATAATCAAAAATCCTTAGTGTTTAAAGTGTCGCATATCCGTAAATACCATAGCAATTCCATGCTCATCACAAGCTTTTATGCTATCTTCATCACGAATTGAACCTCCTGGTTGAATAATTGCTGTAATTCCTGCTTGTGCTGCTGATTTTACACAATCATCAAATGGGAAAAATGCATCTGAAGCCATTACTGAACCTTGTGCGTTATCTTTTGCATAACTAATTGCAAGGTCAAGTGCTGTAATTCTGTTAGTTTGCCCAGGCCCAATTCCTGTTGTTGCATTATCTTTTACAAGTGCAATTCCATTAGATTTAGTATGTTTTACAACTCTCCAAGCAATTAAAAGTTGCTCCATTTCCTCTTTTGTAGGTTGGCGTTTTGTTACAACTTTAAGACTTTCTTCCTTATATAAGTCTACATTTAAAGTTTGAACTAATAACCCTCCAGCAACTTTTTTGAAATCTAACATATTATCATTTGGAGTTGCTAAATCTTTAAGTTCTAGCAATCTGATATTTTTCTTTTGAGTTAAAATATCTAAAGCTTCTTTTGAAAAACTTGGTGCAATGATGATTTCTAAAAATGTTTTTGAAAGTTCAGAAGCCGTTTTTTCATCAACTTCTCTATTTAACGCAACAATTCCTCCAAAAATCGAAACTGGATCAGCTTCATAACATTTCATATATGCATCAAAAATATTTTCCGCAACTCCTACTCCACAAGGATTAGCATGTTTAATTGCAACTGCTACAGGTTTTTCATAAGCAAACTCTTTAATTACATCTAATGCACCATTAGCATCATTGATATTATTAAAACTTAACTCTTTTCCATGCAGTTGTTTTGCGTGTGATAAAGTATTTGATGGGTGTCCAATTTCTTTATAGAAGACTGCTTCTTGGTGTGAATTTTCACCATAACGTAAATCTTGAGCTTTTTCAAAAGTCACAGTAAATTTCTCTGGCAATACTTGATTTTGCTTAGTTTGTTTGCGTAAATAACTGCAAATTAAAGTATCATATGCACTTGTGTGTTCAAAAACTTTAAGAGCAAGTTCAAGTTTATCCTCTTGTGTAACACCACCATTTTTTAATCCCGAAATTACTTTTGCATAATCAACTGGATCAACTACTACTGCCACATCTTGCCAATTTTTTGCTGATGCTCTAATCATTGATGGACCACCGATATCAATGTTTTCAATCGCATCTTCAAAAGTAACACCTTCTTTTAAAATAGTTTCTTTAAATGGATATAGATTAATAGCCACTACATCAATAGTTTGAACATCTAATTTTTCAATTTGGCTCATATGCTCAGAGTTTTCACGCATAGCTAAAATTCCAGCATAAATTGATGGGTGTAAAGTTTTTACACGACCATCTAAACATTCTGGAAATTTAGTAACCTCACTAATTCCAATAACCTCAATTCCATTTTCTTCTAAAACTTTTGCCGTTCCACCAGTTGAAATAATATCAAAATCCAGCTCTTTTAAGCTTTTTGCAAATTCGATAATTCCCGTTTTATCTGATACGCTAAGTAATGCACGTTTTTTCATTTTAATTCTCCTATTTTAATTGTTGTTCAAAAATTTTTGGTTTGCAATTTCTCCAATAGCACGAGGTAAAATATCCCATTCTGCCTCTTCCATTACTCGCTTTTGCAACTTTTGAGGGGTGTCACCAGCTTCTACACATACTGCTTTTTGCAAAATAATTTCGCCTCCATCAGTAATTTCATTTACATAATGAACAGTTGCTCCTGTAACTTTTACCCCTTTTTGTAAAGCTGCTTCATGAACTTTTAAGCCATAAAACCCATCTCCACAAAATGCTGGAATAAGCGACGGGTGTACATTTATAATTTTTTTATCAAACTGTTTGACAAAATCTTCACTTAAAATCGTCATAAACCCAGCTAATACAATCAAATCTATCTGATTATCGTTTAAGCAAGTCGCCATAACTTTTTCATATTCTTGATGAGAAGAAAAATCTTTTTTACAAATAACTTTCCCTGCAATATTATGGTTTTTAGCACGCTCTAATGCATAAACTTCAGGCTTACTTGCAATAACAAGTTCAATTTTGCAATGTTCAATAACTTTATTTTCGATAGCATCAATGATAGCTTGTAAATTTGTGCCTCCACCCGAAACTAAAACTGCTATTTTTAACATAATTCAATGCCCTTTTGTCCAGCTATAATTTCACCAATTAAATATGGTTTTTCTCCTTGTGCTTCAAGGATTTCAAGTGTTTTTGTAACATCATTTTCATCAACAATTACAATCATTCCAACACCCATATTAAACGTTCCGAACATATCTTCTTCGCTAATATTTCCTTTTTGAGCAATCAAATTAAATATAGGTAAAACTTGAACTTTTTCTTTTTCGATGCGTGCAACTACATTATCATTTAACGCACGAGGAATATTTTCATAAAATCCACCACCTGTAATATGAGCAATAGACTTTACTTCAACTTCTTTCAAAAGTTCAACAATAGGTTTTACATAAAGTTTAGTAGGAGTCAAAAGTTCTTCACCTATAGTTTTTCCTAATTCTTCAAAATGTTCATTTAAATCACATTCTCCAATATTAAAAATCTTTCTAACTAGAGAAAATCCGTTTGAATGAACGCCTGATGATGGTAGAGCAATAATTTTATTTCCAGCTTGAACATTTTTATTATCTAAAATTTTATTTTTATCAACAATTCCTACTGTAAATCCAGCCATATCATATTCATCTTCATGATAAAAATCAGGCATTTCAGCAGTTTCTCCACCAACTAAAGCACAACCACTTTGCTCACAAGCATCAGCAACTCCAGATACAATTTGAGCTACTTTTTCCGGAATATTTTTTCCAACTGCCACATAATCCAAGAAAAATAATGGTCTAGCTCCTGCACACAAAACATCATTTACGCACATTGCCACACAATCAATGCCTATTGTATCGTGTTTATCTTGTAAAAATGCTAACTTTAATTTTGTTCCAACTCCATCAGTCCCTGAAACTAAAACTGGATTTTGAATTCCTTGTAAATCTAACTCAAATAATCCTCCAAAACCTCCAAGCCCTCCAAGCACACCTTTTGTAAAGGTTTTCTCAACGCTTGCTTTCATCAATTCAACTGCACGGTAACCTGCCTCAACATCTACCCCCGCTGATTTATAACTATTGCTCATTATTTTCCTCCTCAAGCTCAATTGGCATTTCAAATTTATTTTTACGCACATCTTGTGGCACATCTATTGGGTATTTTCCTGTAAAGCAACCTACACAAAAATCACAACTTGCCCCTTGTGGAATTGCTTTAACGTGTTCAACACTTAAATAACCTAAACTATCTGCAAATATTGCTTTTCCAATATCTTCAATTGACATCTTGCACGCAATTAAATTTTCTTTACTATCAATATCCACCCCAAAATAACAAGGATCTGTAAATGGCGGAGCTGAAATTCTTACATGAACTTCTTTTGCACCTGCCTCACGCAATAATTTTACAATTCGTCCACTTGTAGTTCCTCTTACGATAGAGTCATCAACCATTACAACTCTTTTACCTTCAACAACTTCTTTAATTACATTTAGTTTAATTCTCACAGAATTTTCACGCTTTTTTTGTGAATCTTGAATGAAAGTTCGTCCAATATAACGATTTTTGATAAATCCTACATCATAAGGAATTCCACTTTCACGTGAATAACCTAATGCCGCATCTAACCCAGAATCAGGCACTCCAATAACAATATCTGCTTCTACAGGGTGTTCCATTGCAAGGTATTTTCCTGCGAGTATTCTTGCTTTATGTACACTCGCACCCTCAATAACTGAATCTTGTCTTGCAAAATATACGTACTCAAATACACACATATTGCCTTTCGACTTACAGTGTGTGTCAACGCTTGTTATTTTTCCTTTTTCAACTATAATAATCTCGCCAGGTTTAACATCTCTTACAAATTTAACCCCTAGTGTATCTAACGCACACGTTTCTGAAGCAAATACTATTTTTCCACTCTCTGTTTCACCCATACACAAAGGACGTATGCCCCAAGGATCTCTTGCCGCAATAAGTTTTTTCGGTGACATAATAACCAAAGAGTATGCTCCCTTTATCCTCTGTAAAGCATTTTCTACAGACTTTTCGATAGTTGGTGCTTTTAACCTTTCCTTTGTAATCATGTATGAAATTACTTCTGTATCATTAGTTGTATGAAAAATAGCTCCCTCAAGCTCTAATTCTTCTCTTAATTCAGCAGCATTTGTTAAATTTCCATTGTGTGCAATAGCTAAACTTCCTTTTATATGGTTAATCAAAAGTGGTTGGGCATTTTCACGTGATAAATATCCTGTTGTTGCGTAGCGCGCATGACCAATCGCCATTTGCCCATGTCCTAATGAATTAAAAGTTTCAGGAGTAAATACATCTGGCACAAGCCCCAAATCCTTATAACTTTTCATAACCCCTTTATCATTTACAACTATTCCTGCACTATCTTGCCCCCTATGTTGTAACGCATATAAGGCAAGATAAGCATCAAAAGCAACATCACTTTCTTTACTTGGATCAAAAATTCCAACTACTCCACATTCCTCTTTCAGCTTATCCATTATGTCACCTCCATAAAAAATTTCTTACAGTTCTCTACCCATAAGACGTTTTAAAATTTCTTCGTACGCTTCTTCTACTCCACCTAAATCACGTCTAAATCTATCTTTATCAAGCTTTTCACCTGTTTCACTATCCCAAAATCTACATGTATCAGGAGAAATTTCATCTGCTAAAATAATTTTACCATCAGCAGTACGCCCAAATTCTAATTTAAAATCGACTAATTCAATTTTTAAATCAGCTAAATACTCACCTAAAATTGTATTTACTTTAAAAGAGTAATCTGCCATAACTACTAACTCTTCTTTTGTTGCAAGTTCTAGGGCTGCAATATGATAATCATTAATCATTGGGTCACCTAAATCATCATCTTTATAGCAATATTCTAAAACAGTTTGCTTTAATTTAACCCCTTCAGCTAACCCTAATCTTTTTGATAAAGAACCTGCTGCAATATTTCTTACAATAACTTCAATAGGAACTATTTCCACTTTTTTAACTACAGTCTCACGCTCTGATAACTCTTCCACAAAGTGAGTCGCAATTCCTTTAGTTTCAAGCATTTGCATAAGGTGATTAGTTACTACATTGTTAATAATTCCTTTTGAAGTAATAGTGCCTTTTTTCTCACCATTGAATGCTGTTGCATCATCTTTATAGCTTACAATACATAAATTCTCATCAGCAGTTTTGTAAACTTTTTTCGCTTTGCCTTCATAAATTTGTTCTAATTTTTCCATGTTCAATGCTCCCTATAATTTTTCTACTTCTAACTGTAATGCTTCATCTTTTTTGATAACTCCAGAAACCATTTCTTCTTTAAAAGAAACTAAAGTTTGAGCTAACTTTTCATCCGATAAAGCTAAAATTTGAGTTGCTAAAATAGCCGCATTGTCTGCCCCATCAAGAGCTACTGTTGCAACTGGAATTCCAGAAGGCATTTGAACTGTTGATAATAAAGAATCTAATCCGTCCATTGTACTTGATTTAATTGGTACTCCAATTACTGGTAATGTAGTGTGTGCTGCTAAAACTCCACCTAAATGTGCTGCTTTTCCAGCCGCTGCAATAATTACTCCAAATCCGTTTTCCTGTGCTTTTGTTGCAAATTCACAAGCTCTTTCTGGTGTACGGTGAGCTGACATTACGTGAACCTCAATTTCAATACCCCAATTTTTAAGGCGTTGTGCTGTATTTTTCATTACAGGAAAGTCACTATCACTTCCCATGATAATTGCTACTTTTTTACTCATAATTAAATCCTCCATTTATAGGTTGTTTACATACTAATATTACCAATTTATTTCTGACTTTTCAACCATTTTTTTATAGAAAGTTCGATTTAATAACTTTATTCTACAAATTTACAACAAAAACATTACTATTATTTGCCAAATTTTTACATAAGCTCAAGCACACTAAGTGCAGCAATTGCCTCGATAACAACTACGGCTCTTGGTACTATACAAGGGTCATGCCGTCCTTCTATACATAAAGTTGATTGTTCTTTTGTCGCTAAATTTATTGTTTCTTGCTCTTTGGAAATTGAGGGAGTAGGTTTTATAATTACTTCAAAATTTATGGGCATTCCATTTGAAATTCCTCCCAAAATCCCTCCATTATTATTCGTTTTTGTTATGACATAGTTTGGTGGAAAAACAGACGCAACATCGGGCCAGGTGTGCAACAAAAAGCATTCTGGTGTTTTCTGTGACTTTGGCAGGGTTTTGCACTGTGATTCATCCTCAAGAATTAGAGTGTTAACGCTGAGCATCACTGTGACATTCTGAGGCGTCTAAGGGGGAACATTCGGTTCAAATGACATATCAAGTGCTTCAACAATCAGTCGAAAAACAATTGTTTTAAAAGATGAGACAATCACTGAATGTTTAGTGGTGTCCTCTCATGTACTGACACTAAAACACGAAGTTGAACAACAGATTATAACCCAAACCGCTTTTTCAGCTGCTTCACGAAACAAACAAACAGCTGTTTAAGGCTTATTAACCCATGTTTAACTTTGTGTTTTAGTGTCGGCACATGAGAGGACACCACTAAACATTTGTTGATTGTCTCATCTTTAAAACAAGCGTTTTTTGATGGATTGTCTGATATGCTCTTCACCTCTGTTGTTTTCAGCCAGCTAGCAGTGACGTCAGCAATGAGCTCCAGCTCTCAGGACTGCACCGTTTGTCATAATAATGCTGTAGAACATCGTATATGATGGTAAATATCCTTATTATAAGGCTTAATGTGCAAAAAACCAAACTTCTCCTTTAACTGATTGTGCTGTTGAGTTCTGGAGTTTTCCTGGTGGCCTGGACTTCTACACGGCCCGCAGGAAGGAGCTTAAAAAAGCCCAATAATGACCCTACACACGCAGTTTGCCTCAAAATTCACACACCAGCACACACAGTTTGTGTCAAACATAGCAAATTTAACAGCGGTGCGGGCGTCTAGTAGTGTTCATTTGTACTATAAAAAAATAAGGTTTTATTTCTCTGATTCACGCCTCTCATTACCTGCGCTCGCTCTCTTTTTATTTACTGTGGGCTTGTTCGACCAGCGCTGCTCTCTCTCTCTCTCTCCAATGCAAGACAGACGGTAGAACAGTCAAGCGACCCGTTGACTTTGCAGGTCGTGTGATGCTATGAGTAAGATTAATCCTGTTTAAAACTCCAGTCAGAGCGTCTGAAGATTTTCTTATGTTTTGCATATACAAATGCAATATAAGTATGGCCAGAGTATGCATAAGTCCCGTGAGAATAATTTCTGGTATCGCTAGCTGGGTAATAATAAGTGCTACGGAGCAGAATAATGTAGAGCCTAGAACTAATGCAATATCCCTATTATCTGGTATTCTTATATTGGTGATTACTAGCACAAGCATTACAAATTAATAAAAATATATGATAATACCAGTTACAAAAAACAGCTGTTCTCGGCAGTAGCCGTATTCTGGTGTTATGCTAAAAATAAAATTCTGCGGAGTACATATTATAAGAAAGGCTACGTATACCACATACGGAATATAAAACATTGCGAGCTTCTTATGGGTGTGTTCTTTATCCGTATATTTTGGACGGATAAGAGTAACA
>LNZR01000026.1 GCA_002007365.1 Epulopiscium sp. Nele67-Bin005
CAAAGAGTTAGTTGCCATACTAGATGGGGATAGGGGTAGAGGACCTTCGCTTGAAGTTTTAACCCCAACAGGTGTTACTAATTATTGGATTGAGTTTACATTTACGAAAGCTGGAATTGAAGGGGTGCTTCTTGGAGAAACAAACGTTGTAGAAGTTTCACCATATGATTTGAGTGAAGGAATTCCAACAGCAAACATTCCACTTTTTACAGCATATGATACAGTGCTAACAGCTACAAATGTTCACAATTATTTAGTAACAGATGATGATACAAGATTTAACTCTACTACACTTTATAACAACTTATTTTATGTAGACTCATCAGAAGATTACTATAGTATCCAACTTGTTTGGGATATTGTAACTACTGAAGATGCATTGGGTGAAACAGTTATTAACCCAGATTTAAAGTATAATATTTGGGTTGCTGACTCAGAAAATATTTTATTAGACTCTGAGTATTTAGAGCCAAACGTTGAGTATTATAGTAATACAGGGCCTTATGTTTATGATACTTCAAACGTAGAGGTTGGTTTTAAAACGAACATAACATCTTATTATTCAACTGATGTTGGTTCAGGAAACTATATTTTACAAGATGAATTACAATCAAATACAGCATATTACATCAAAGTAATTGCACAAGAGAGTAGTATTTTACTTGAAAATCCTCAATCTTCAAACCCAACAACGGTAGCAATTTGGATTGAGAAAGATGGAGATATTTTTACACCTCCTGTAATGGGTAAACTTCCACTTAAAGTGCGTGATGATGAATTAACAACAACTTCAGTAACATTAAATTGGTTAGAAAAATGGTATGAAATTATTTCAACAACACCAAGTCTTTATACTGAAGAAGGGGAAAATTCTTTAGCGAAAAAATGGAACCCATCAGTTTATTTATCAGTAAATGCACCATATATTAGATTTAAAAATCCAAATTATATGGACCCACCAGAAGCTACACCAACAGTTTATGAATATATCTTAAAATCGTTAGATGATTTATCAGATGTTCAAGATTATGTATATGAAAATGGTGGAACAACTTATTTTGATAACAACTTTGCAACTAGGCTAATGACACTAGGAGATGATATTAGTTATGAAATGAAAGTTGTACCATATTCTCAAATTTATGAGCAGTTATCAGAAGGTCAAGAAATCCAAGATTGGATTGAGATTAACGAATCTAGTAACGAGGAAGATTGGATTTATGTTACACCAAGTGAATACACAGATGAAGAAGCATGGGTATGGAAAGAGTTTACAGTTAATAACTTACAACCAAGTACACAATATGTAGCGATGATTAGAGTTTCTCGTATTGGTGAGAATGGTGTAAAATTAGTGCAAACTTATCCAAGTTATATTTTATTTACAACTAGAACTGAATATATCGTTCCAGAAGAAGTTCCAACTTCTCCAGAAATTTTCTTAGAAGATTATACAGATACATCAGCTTCTATTTATTGGCCAGAATACAACAATAACTTTACTTATGAAGTTAGGTATGGTAGAACTGAAAACATTGATAATGCTACAGTTTGGAACTTTGATTTTGGTCTTAGTGCAGCAGGTAATTTAAGTTATCTTGATGAAGATGTGGCACACGTTACAATTAATGGTTTATTCCCAGAAACAGGATATTATATTTGGGTTAGAGCCCTTAATGTAAACGGGACAGCCTCAGACTGGAGTAGTCCAGTTCATGTAACAACTAAAGATATGGCAACACCAGCAGTTCCAACAGGTCTTGGTAGTGCTGCATATGAAAGTATTTTAGAAGCAGACCAAGATTTTGAACCAGTTCAATCAGATTATATTACAGTTGAGTGGTCGGCAAATCCAAATGATTTTGGAACTATTCAAGAAGAGTCTATTCAAATACAATACGTATATACTCTTCAGTTTGCAAATAACGTAGAGTTTTTAGATGCAATAACAGTAGTAGTTGATGATGATTTAGGTGGAGCAACTGCAACATCTGAAATTATTGCAAAAACATTAGTTAAATTTAATGAGCTTGACGCAAATAAATCTTACTATGCAAGAGTAAAAACAACTCTTATTTTAACAGACTTGGAAACAGGTAAAGAAATTTCTAAAGAGTCTGAGTATTGTTCGAGAGTTCGCCTTCAAACGGCATCTTCTGATGATGAGTATGATGGTGGAGAAAATGACAACGTTGTAGAATTTGAAAGCGATTACACAGAAAGTTTTGAAGATGGTGTATGGACTTTAGAAGTTTTAAACCCACAAGGTGTAATTACTGATATTTTGGCAGACGATAAACATTTTTATGAAATTGATATGTCTTTATATAGAGGCAAATACGATGCAGTAACACGACGATTTATTGCTCCAAAGCCTGTAATATCAGCACTTCAAGGGCAAAACATGGGTATTAGAATAACAACTAATATCGCAGTTTATGAAATTGAAACACCATCATTCTCATATTACACAGATAATGCTGTGGCAGATGATAAAATTATTTTTGAACTAGGAACTACTTTAACTTATGACATTCAAAATATTGCTCCAGAATTCCCAAATGTAATGGAAAAAGGAGAAACTTTAGCAATGGGTATAAGCAGTACTCGTAGAGCATTTGACCAGTTAACTCAATTAACTAGTGCTATGAAAATTGGATTTAAGCTTGATAATAAGTTTGATTTCTTAGATAAAACTTATAATGTTACAGCGTATCCAACGCATACAATGAACTGGGTTGATATTCCTAGTGCAATTGACCAAAAAGAAGAAGATACGTATATTACGTTCTATAGTTCTTCACTTGGACTTTATTCTTTAAATTATACAAACATTTATGCAGCCGATTATAATTTAAGCGAAGGTATGCAATATGTAGCAAATGCTTATGGTATCACTGAACTTGGGCTAGAGTACAAGCGAGGGACAGCTGTAGGTGCTACTGAATACATTAATTTTGCTTATGGTATTGCAACAAATGAAACTAAAATCACTTTAAGTAGTTGGGTAAGTGATGAGAAAATAAATCAGGCAAAGTTATCGGGCATATTTACAGATGATGCTTCAGGGATTATTACTGAGCAACAAGCAATTTCAGGATTTGTAAGACTTTATGAATTACAAACGGGATATAGAATTACTCCTTCATCTTATGTGTTTGAAAATGCAGATGCACAATATCAAAATGCTATGTCAAAAGCTTTGGCAATTGGTATGATTGATACAAACGCAAATCCAACAGCAACAGTAAATTACGATAAATTATGTGATTTATTCTTACACTTAGGACTGTATTAAAAGTCTAACCAATAAAAATAATCTTTAAACACATTTAGAAAAAATAATTTAGCTGGCAAAACTTTATTAATTAGAGTTTTGCCAGCTTTTTAAATATCTAAACATAAATTAGAAAAATATTTTGGTGGGATATTTTAAATTAAAGCCTATTAAATAGGAAGGCAAACCTTATATTTCGTCCCATTTATACCCTAGTTCAATTAATTCATCATAAGTGTATGGAGAGGTTGCATAAAGTGAGTCGTAATAAACTGTATCACCGTCTAAATTTACACTTACCCAAGCGTGAGGCTGACCGCTTCTTCCTGTTCCAAGAATATAATTAGTTTCAAAACCAAGATAGCTTATAAGTTCGTAAGTTAAGGAAGCATAGTGAAAACAAGCTCCTTTGTGGTTGTTAATTGCATAGAGAGCATCGTCTTGAGTATTTTTTGATGATGGTACATATTTGTATTCCAAAGTGCTGTGGATTGCAAATATTGCGCCATCAATTGTATGACCATGCATATCTAAAAGAAAATCTAAATAATCTTCAAAGTTATCTTCTGTAGCAATATTTTTGGTACTGACACCATTTTCATCAATAGAAAAAATTCCCTTATAAGTGTCAGTTACAAGTTTACCATTACTTTCAAAATAATACGTTTGTCCATCAATTTCTGCCCAACCAATTGTAGGGAAGCCGTATTTATCAAAATGGTATGTTTCGTGGTCGTTATTTACCCAACCTGTCAAAAATAAACCAGTTTCTTTGTCGAAATTGTATAAAATACCGTCAATTTCTTGTACACCTCTCATTAAATTTCCATCAGAATTTATGTGATAAGTGCCAACTTCAACGTCTAACCAAGCAGGGAGAGCTATGTTATATTCTGGCTCAGGTTCTGTTCCAGAAATTTGGTAAGTGTTGTAGTCGAGGCTGATGTAAATTAGATAAAAAGCCAGTGTAATCATGATTGGAATGCTAAGTTTTGAATTGTATTGTTTCATTAATAATGCTCCTTTTTTAAAATTTTGAAAGAGAAGTAAGTAAAATATATCCCACCTTAATATTCCCATCAAACGAGTTGTTATGTTACAATGTAAAAATATTTTAAAAAATTTTTTGAATTAAGTGATTAGAAGGAGAAATTAATGGGAAAAGTAGTAGTATTAGCAGAAAAACCAAGTGTGGCCAGAGATATTGCAAAAGTCCTAAAATGCCAGAAAAAAGGTAACGGATTTTTGGAAGGGGAAAAATATATTGTAACGTGGGGGCTTGGGCATTTGGTAACTCTTGCAACTCCAGAGAGATATGGTGAGCAGTATAAAGAATGGCGAATGGACAGCCTTCCGATGTTGCCAAAACATATGAAAACAGAAGTTATTGGGAAGACAAGCAAGCATTTTCATGAAGTAAAAAAAGTTTTGATGAGAAAAGATGTTGATGAGTTGGTAATTGCGACTGACCCAGCGAGAGAAGGGGAATTAGTGGCTAGGTGGATTGTTGAAAAATCAGGGTTTAAAAAGCCAATGAAGCGACTTTGGATTTCTTCACAAACGGATAAGGCAATTAGAGATGGTTTTAATCAATTAAAGCCTGCAAGCCAATATGATAATCTTTATAAAGCAGCAGTTTGTCGTGCTGAGGCTGACTTGATTGTTGAATTAAATGTTACTCGTGCGTTGACTTGTAGATATAATGCCCAATTATCGGCTGGAAGGGTTCAGAGTGCTACACTTGCAATGATTGTAAATCGAGAAGAAGCAATTAAGAGTTTCAAACCAAAATCTTTTTATACTATTAGTGCCAAGGCTAAGCAAATTCAATTTAATTGGCAAGATGCAAAAGGTAATGGTAGACTGTGGGAGGAAAATCAGGCACGTGAATTAGTTAAAAATTTGAGTGGTGAGAAGGCTCAAGTTGTTGAAGTAAAAGAGAATGATAAGAAAAAATATTCGCCAATTTTTTATGATTTAACAGAGCTTCAAAGAGATGCAAATAGAATTTATGGTTATTCGGCAAAGCAAACTCTTTCTATTATGCAAAAATTATATGAGCAACACAAAATTTTAACCTATCCAAGAACGGACTCAAAGCATATTACAACCGATATTGTTCCGACTTTACAAGACCGTTTTAGAGCTGTGGCAGTTGGGGAATTCCGTTCGATTGCGATGGAACTTAGTCGTAAGCAAATTAAGGCTGATAAACGCTTTGCTGATAATAGTAAAGTTTCGGATCACCACGGAATTATTCCTACTGAGGAAAAAGTAAATTTGATGAGCTTAAGTTCTGATGAGCGAAAGATTTATGAACTTGTGTTAAAAAGATTTTTAGGGGTGTTTTTGCCTCCGTTTGAATATACAGAAACCGTTGTAAAGTGTTCTATTAATAAGGAAACTTTTGTGGCAAAAGGTAGAGTTATTAAGTCTCAAGGATTTAAAGAGCTTTATAATAATAGTGAAGATGATGAAGATGAACCGACTCAAACTTTGCCAAAAATTCAAGAAGGTATGACGATTTTAATTGATAAAATTGAGTATAAAACTGGGAAAACTGAACCACCATCAAGATTTAACGAAGGAACTTTATTAGGAGCAATGGAAAAGCCTCATCAGTATATGAATATTGAGAGTAAGCACGCAAAAATGTTGGGTGAAACTGGGGGAATTGGAACGGTTGCTACAAGAGCTGATATTATTGAGAAATTATTTAATATGTTTTATATAGAAAAAAACGGAAATAGTATAATGCCAACTTCTAAAGGTCGCCAACTTATGGATTTAGTGCCTGAAGATTTAAAGTCACCAATCATGACTGCCAAATGGGAAAGTGATTTTAATTTGATTAGTAAAGGGCAGAAAAAACCAGAAGTTTTCATCGGTGAAATGAAAGATTATACAAAAAAACTTGTTAATGATATCAAAAATTCAAAAGATAGATTTGTTCATGATAATATGATTAGTAAAAAGTGTCCAACGTGTAATAAGCGAATGTTGGAAGTAAAAACTAAGCACGGAAAAAGCCACGTTTGCCAAGATAGAGAATGTGGGTATAAGGAAAATGTTGCTAAATTTACAAATACAAAATGTCCAAAATGCTATAAAAAGCTTGAGCTTAAAGGGGTTGGTGATGCACAAACTTTTGTTTGTCCAAACTGTACTTTTAAGGAGAAAGCTAAAACTTTTAATGAAAAATATAGAAACAATCAATCAAAAGGTGACAAAAAGTTTGTTCAGCAATATTTAAAGAAGCAGGATAAGCAAGAAGAAGAAGGAAATTTTGCTTTTGCTGCTGCTTTTGCCAAATTAAATCAAAAAAAGTAGAGTAATTTTATCCTACTAATCTAAAACTAGGTTAGTGGGAATTTTTTATTTAAAAATTAATAAATAATAAATAGGTAAATTTTACAATTTGTGTTATATTATAGTGTATAATAAAAGTTGTACAGGTATAGAATTAATTTGGAAAGGTCGTGAAACATTATGAGAGATAATAAAACTCTTGATGAAAATCCATTAAATGCTATTGGCAAAATTTTAAAAATTGCGGTTGGAGAAAGTAATTGGGCAACTCAAAAAAGTAGATACATCAACCCAGATTTTGAACAAGGTGATATTGTACATTGTAGTGAGCTTGGAAAAAAATATTTTGCAATTGTTTGGTTAAAAGAGTCAGAACAGGGTACAATTACAGTTATTCCTATATCAAATATAAACACTGGTGCAACAAAAGACAGATTTAATATTGGTGCTATAGAAAAATTTTGTAATGAAGGTTCTACAGAAAATTTTGTTTGGTTAAATAAAATTTCTGAAATTACTTGTTCAAAAGTAGAGGTTTGTTATCAAGTTGATGAGCAAGGAGAAATTATTGAAACTGATAATATTCCAATTAAGGTAAAGTTGAACTTGAGTCAAATAGAACGAATTAAGGAAGCTATGCAAATTGTTCTTTTGGGAGAAGGTCAAACGTTGCTTGACTGGTTAAAAGTAATGCCAGAAGATTGGTGGATTAATTTAAAAGAGTTAACAACCAACATTTTGGAGCATGGAAACCGTCAGTTTAAAGCTGTAGAATTTTTTGAAATTAATGCAACGGAAACACTTTTAACATACAAATTAACGTGTACAGGTGAACAAAATTATTATTTGCCATTTAAGCAAATAAAGTATGATGAATTTATGGAAAATTTATCCAAAGTAATTTATTCTGAAATTGTAGTTACCAAAAATATTCTTATTACAAGAAATAATATTTATAAAGCTTTTTTGAGCCAGCAACCAAAGTTGGTTGAAGAGGCAGAAACTATACTTAAAGTTTTTAATGTGTAAAGATAAATCCCAGTTATTCGGCAAAAGATTGACTGGGTTTTTTTTGCATATTAAGAATTATTTTCGATTAGCTATTGACAACTAAAATCAATTAAATTACAATGAGTAATTAAGAATGCTTTTTATAAAGAAAGGATACATAATGGAACAAAAAAAGCAAAACCTAATTTCAATTGGGCTTTTTGTAGCACTGATAATTTTATCATTCATATCTATTTTTATAGGAGTGTTAGATATTTCTTTATCAGGAATTTTATCAGGGGACTATTATCAGCTAAAAATTTTATTTGCATCAAGATTACCACGGTTACTTGCAATTTTATGCACAGGTGTAGGAATGAGCATTGCAGGGTTAATTATGCAACAACTTTGTATGAATAAATTTGTTTCTCCAACTACAGGAGCAACTATTTCATCTGCACAGCTTGGAGTATTAATTACTTTAATACTTATGCCAAGTGCTACAATACTTGAAAAAACAGCAGTTGCCTTTACAACTTCAATAATAGGAACATGGATTTTTGTATATTTTACACAGAAATTAAAATTTAAAGATACTATAATGGTTCCTTTAATAGGGATTATGTTTGGAAGTGTTATAGGAGGATTTACAAATTATTTTGCGTATAAATACAACTTACTCCAATCTTTAAGTACAACTTTTGTAGGAGAATTTTCATTGATTATTAGAGGAAGGTATGAAATTGTATTTTTGATAGTGCCACTAGTTATTATTGCATACATATACGCTAATCACTTTAATATTGTAGGTATGGGAGAAAGTTTTGCTACAAATTTAGGAGTAAACCATAACTTAATTTTATTCGGAGGTCTATCAATTGCAGCACTAATTACAGCAAGTGTTGTTGTTACTGTAGGTACAATTTCGTATATTGGGTTAATTGTTCCAAATATGGTGGCCATGTTTAGGGGGGATAAAATTAGGGGGAGTATGTTGGATATTTCGTTAGTTGGGGCATTGTTTGTGCTGATTTGCGATATGATAGCACGACTTGTAATTTTCCCTTATGAATTGCCGATTGATTTGGTAATTGGGGTTATTGGAAGTATATTGTTTATTGGACTGATGTTCAAAAAGTTAAATCCTCATAGTAAGCCATTAAAAGCTAAGCAAAAGAAGGAAACTCAAGCAATAGGAGGAGAAGTAAATGCATAGTACAAAACGTATAAATAATAGAGCTATTATAGTTGGACTTTTGGTTATTATGCTTATGGCTATGACTTGCTATCAGTTTATAAATGTGAATATGAAATATTTTGACTTTGTTATGAGATTACGAAGTCCAAAACTTTTGGCAATGACAGTAGCCGCCATATGTATTGGGAGTGCGTCGATAATGTTTCAATCTGTAATTAACAATCGAATTGTTACTCCGTGTTTGTTAGGCATGAATTCTTTATATATATTAATTCATACAGTAGTAGTTTTTGTATTTGGTTCAACGAGTACAATTGTTAATAATCAAAACTTAGCGTTTATTTTAGATGTGCTTTTGATGGGGATAATTGCTACAACGATATATGGTTATTTATTCAGAAAAACAAATTACAATGTACTATATGTTTTGTTAATTGGAACAGTGTTAGCTACGTTTTTTGGAAGTATCAGCTCAACACTAATGAGAATTATGGAACCAAACTCATTTGCCACTTTACAAGATAGTATTTTGGCTAGCTTTAATAATATAAATACTGATGTTTTAGTTATGGCTGTAGTATTGATAATTGGTGTGTTTGCAACGTTTTGGAAAGATATTCAGTTGTTAGATGTAATAACTTTAGGTAGAAGTCAGGCTATAAATTTGGGTGTTGATTATGATAAAACAATCCAAAGAATTTTGATGAGTGTGACTTTATTAATTGCAATTGCTACTGCAGTAGTTGGCCCAATTTCATTTTTGGGATTAATAATAGCAAATATTTCACGTCAACTTTTTAGCACGTATAAACATACGTATTTAATTGCAGGGTCAGCTATGGTTGGAGTAATAATTTTAGTTGGTTGCCAGTTAATAGTTGAACACGTGTTAACTTATAATGCAACGGTAAGTGTATTTATCAATATTTTTGGTGGAATATATTTTTTATATTTGATATTAAAAACTCAAGGAGCTTAGCAATGAAGATTTCACATTTAATAAAAAAGTATGGAGAAAAAAGTGTAGTTAATGATGTAACTTTTGAAATTCCAAAGGGCAAAGTTACTTCTATGATTGGGCCAAATGGTGCAGGAAAATCAACAGTTTTAAATATAATTACTCGTCTTACTCAAAGAGATGGCGGGCAAATTTTATTTGAAGGAAAAGATATTAAAGATTGGCAGAGCAAGGAGCTTTCAAAAAAAGTTGCGATTTTGACTCAATCAAATAATATTCAGATGAAATTAACTGTTAAAGAATTGGTAAGTTTTGGGAGATTTCCGTATAGTGGAAGTCGTCTTACTGAACAAGATTATAAATTTGTAGAGCAGGCTATAAAATATATGGAACTAGAAGAATTTCAAGATAGATTTTTGGATCAACTTTCTGGAGGACAGCGTCAAAGGGCTTATATTGCAATGGTTATAGCACAAGATACTGACTATGTTTTTTTAGATGAGCCAACTAACAACCTAGATATTTATCATGCCTCTAATATGATGAAAATTGCACGAAAATTGTGTGATGACTTAGGAAAAACGGTCGTTATGGTACTTCATGAAATTAATTATGCCGCATTTTATTCGGATTATATTTGTGCCTTCAAAGATGGAAAGTTGCATACATTTGGCACAGTTGAGGAGGTAATCCAAAAAGATATACTAAAGTCTATTTACAATGTGGATTTTGAAATTATGGAAATTCAAGATAAACCGTTGTCTATTTATTTTTAAAGGAATTGTTTGACAAAATAACATAATGTGGTAAAATGTGTTTTCGTAGGTAAAATATTGAGAGGTAGCTCTCTTTATTGAGCCTTACATATTTTAAATGAATACTGAGAATGAAAGTCAAAATATTAAGTTAAATATTAGTTATTTTTTTAGTTTGATTATTAAGAACAAGTTAAAAGGAGATTAAAAGATGAATAAAAAGTTTTTATCACTAATGTGTATTGGGGTTATGTCGGCTAGTTTGGTTGGTTGTGGAAGCGATGATAGTGCAACTTCTACACCCCCTGCAAATAATGAGGTTAGCGCCAATGAAACTCCACAACCAACTCCAGAGCCAGAAGTTGCACCAACTGAAAATACTAAAACTTCTGTAGTAGTTTCTGTGTCTGATGCTAATGGTGATATGATTGATTTGGAAGTACCATATATGCCACAACGTATTGTAGTTATGGATTATGTGGCTATGGATATGATTGATAGTTGGGGGCTTAGTAGTAATATTGTAGGTATGGCAAAAAATAGCTCACCAGAATATTTGAACCATTTGGTAAATGATGATAGTATTGTAAATTTAGGTGGTTTGAAAGATGTAGACTTAGAGGCAATGATGGAGCTTGAACCAGATATTATTTTTACAAGTGGAAGGCTTAGAAGTGAGTATGATACACTTTCTCAAATTGCTCCTGTAGTAATGACTTCAATGGATTATGAAGACGGGGTAATTAATAGTTTTGAAAAATATGCACGCCGTAACGCTACGATTTTTGGAATGGAAGATATGGTAGAAGTACAAATCGACTCTTATTCAGATAGAATTGCTGCTCTAAAAGAAGTGGCAGAAGGTAAAACAGCGATTGTAGGAATTGCTACAGGTGGTTCATTATCAACACTTGGCGACGGTTCTCGTTGTTCAATTATTGGGAATGATTTAGGATTTATCAACGTTGCAAATGATGTGGATACAGAGCATGGAAACGCATCTTCATATGAGTTATTTTTATCACTAGACCCAGATTATATGTTCATTTTGGATAGAGATGCAGTAACTACAGATGGTGCAACACCTGCTATGCAACTTATGGATAACGAAATTATCCACGAAACTCAAGCTTATCAAAATGATATGCATATTTATCGCCTTCAGAATGGTATATGACAGAGGGTGGAATTATCGCTATGGATACTATGCTTTCTGATATCGAAAAAGTTATGTTTAAATAAAAATTCCCCTCTATAGGCGTTGCTTGTAGAGGGTTTTTGTGGTATTCTAAACTAAAAATTTAAGGAGAAATTATGGCAGGAGTAAAATTTGAAATTACACAACATTTAGAGTTACTTTCTGAAGGTAGTAAGGGTTGGAAAAAAGAATTAAATATGGTTAGTTGGAATGATAGAGAGCCTAAGTTTGACATTAGAGAGTGGTCACCAGACTATGAAAAGATGGGCAAAGGTGTAACTTTAACAAAAGATGAAATTATCTCATTAAAAGAAGCACTAAATAAACTGGATATATAAAAATTATAATTAGAAATATAAATTTTAAAGAGTCTCTCCAATTCATATGATTTGTGGGAGTAGTTTAAAATCTCAAATTCAAAAAGCGTGATGATGTTACAAAATGTCGCCTTTTATTTTGAAATACCAAATAGATAGAAGAATTTAGGTTATAGACTAAGGTTTATAACCTTTTTTTATATTATTGTTGTAACAATTATCAATTAATGATAAAGTAAAATAAAAATTACATTTAATTAAGGAGAGAACACAAATGAAATTAGCTTTTTTTTCTGATATTCATGGAAATGTGGAAGCATTTAAGGCTGTAATTGAGGATATTCGTAGCAAAGATATTGATTTTGAAAATGTATTTTGCCTAGGGGATAGTGTGGGGTATGGACCTCGTCCTAATGAGGTAATAAATTTGATTAGGGATTTAAAAATTACTTCTGTTCTTGGAAATTATGACTCTGCTGTTGCTTCAAATATGAGTACTCCAAGCCGAACAAACAACGCTTATGATTGGACAGTTGCTTATTTAACGCCAGAAAATAAAGAGTTTATTAGAAATTTTGAAGATGGAATTTCGGTTGTTAGAAATAAAAAAAGTTTCTTTTTGCGCCATGGTAGCCTTTTTTCAAATAGCGAATATATTTTTGAAGATGATACACAACGTCAAATGGATATGGCTCATTATTTAGATGAAGATGTAATTGTGATGGGTCATACACATTTGCCATATGCAAAAGAAGTTAATGGAAAAATTTTTATTAATACTGGAAGCGTTGGAAAACCTAAAGATGGTGACAATAGAGCGTGTTATTGTGTGGTTAATGTGGAAGATGAAATTTCGGTGGAATTTTTTAGATTAGATTATGATATTGATAAAGTAATAGAGGAAATTAACCAGTCTGAGCTACCAAATACTATAGGTATGCTACTAAAAATGGGACGAGGGTAGAATTTTTATTGTTGATATATCATAAACTTAGTTGTATTATATAGGCTAAGATGTATATTAAGAGAGAGGTTTAATTATGGATTTTGAATTAAAAGAAAGCTATAAGTTTGAAGATTTGGTTGCAGTAATGAAGGTTTTGCGTTCAAAAGACGGTTGCCCTTGGGATATTGAGCAGACTCACAAAAGTATAAGAAATAACTTTTTGGAAGAAGTTTATGAGGCAATTGAGGCTATAGACACTGATAACACAGAGCTTTTAAAAGAAGAATTGGGTGATGTGTTATTGCAAGTTGTGTTTCATGCTGAGATTGAGGCTGAAGTTAATAAATTTGATATTGATGATGTGTGTAATGGAATTTGTCAAAAATTAATTTATAGACACCCACATATTTTTGCAAATGTGACAGTAAATAACTCTCAAGAAGTTTTATCTAATTGGGAGGAACTTAAAAAGAAAGAAAAGGGTCATAGTACTACTTCTGAAAGTATGAAAAGTATTTCAACTAGCCTTCCTGCAATGATGAGAGCAGAAAAAATTCAGAAAAAAGCTGCAAAAGTTGGGTTTGATTTTGAAGATGGGCATGATGCGTTGGGCAAAGTGAAAGAAGAAATTTTTGAGGCAATTGATGCATTAGAAGGTAATGGAAATTTGGAAGAGGAACTAGGAGACGTGTTTTTTGCTTTGGTAAATGCTACTCGCCACCTTGGGTTTGACTCAGATAGATTGCTTTCTCAAACTAGTGATAAATTTATAAGAAGGTTTAGTTATGTGGAAGAAAAAATTATTGAGAGTGGTTTAGAAATGAAAGATGCCTCTGTTGATGATATGGAAAAATTTTGGCAAGAGAAAAAGGTGTTGGAGAAAAAAGGCGAATAATTGGTTAGGGTTATTCCTATTGGTTTAGCCCTAAAAAATTTTTATAATTTTTGGGAACAAAATTGGGGTTTTGCTCGTCTTAATATTAGGAGAATAGGTTAATTTAAATAAAAAATAACATTATTTGACATTTATAAATTAAATGTAATTTAAACGTAATACAAATAATGTTGAAAATAGCCGAAATATATTATATTAGCAATTAATTAAAACTTTGAAAATAGAGAGGTTTAGCGATGAAACTTATAAAAAAGATAAAAAGTCCTCTTGTGCTTGGACTTGCTGGTGTTATGGCACTTAATCCGATGATGGCGACTTATGCAACTAGCATATACCTAGACCAAGATACTTACGAACAAATGGAAACAGGAGCAATATATGAAGATAGAGGGATTGTACTTGAAAATAATCCTATGCTTGGATATTTGACATATAGAAATGTGCAAGGAAATGTTATTACAGCTAGCTATTATTCTAGTGAAATGTCGGTTGAGAAGCAAAATTTTTATGAAACAGAAGATAGAATTGGGTATTTAGATGAACTATTTCCAAACTTTGATTATGACCCAAGAGATACCACTATTAATAATATAAAAGCTGGAGATAACATTTATTTACGAACTGATGTTGATGGATATATTACATATATTAGTGCCTATAATGAATATTCTTTACGATATGGAAAAGTACTTAGCTGGGATTTTGATGGAATGCAAGGGACTCTTGTGTTGCAAGATGATAAAGGCGAAATTTATAGATATTCAGTACCTGTTAATACTCCTGCCACAAAATCAAGCCGAGCTTTTAATCTTGGGACGCTAAGAGCTGGAGAGTGGGTAAAAGTTCTTTTGGTACAAAAAATTATGGGGCAAGGTGTTATTGAAGAAGAAGTTATTGAGCTTGTTGTAGATGGTGATACAAGAGTAATTTCTGATGTTTACCGTGGAGAATTAATTAATTTAAATAGTTTTGATAGGTCAATCCAAATTTCACGAGCGCAATCTTTTGGTGCTGATGGCTGGGGTGCATACACTGATATTGTTAGTTTTGGGATTGATCCAAACGTTATGAAAGCATATTTTACTGGGCTTCCTGTATCTTGGGATTATATGACTAGGTTTTTAACTGGTGGAGATATGTATGTTTATGCGGCAGTTGAGGAGTACATGGGTCAGCAAAAAACAGTAAAATTAAACTTCCAAAGTAAGCACCAATCGACTCTTGAGCCAAGCCAAGTTATTTATGCAACTCCAGGAGAAATTAGGTTGATGTCTGGAGAGCTGTTATATCTTGCAGAAGATACTATCGTAGTAAAAGAAGATAGATTAATTGAGCCACAAAATATTATGGTTGGAGATACAATTCAAGCTGTAGTTACTGGTTCAGAAAAGGTGGCAGTTGCTCACATCTTAAATGATATTTTCTTAGGAGATTTACAAATCTTTAGAGGTCGTATTAAGCAAGTTGACTATAGAGATGGATTTATTGTAGAAACGTTTTCTATGTTAGATGGTGCAGATTGGTATTATTATCCACAGCCTAGAGAATTTGCGATAGATTATTCTACAAAATTTTATACAGAAAATGGTTTGGTAGAAGATGGGATTAATAG
>LNZR01000027.1 GCA_002007365.1 Epulopiscium sp. Nele67-Bin005
ATTCAATCAAATATTTGATTAAATCAAGTGGCATTCCTAGCCAATCATGAAAAGAATAAATAATTCTTTGGTCAGCATCACTAAGCAATCTCCCAAGAGCCTCCTCAGCACATCTAAAAATAAGAGTTACTGGGTCGATGTCTTCGTTCATAATATTTAGTTCAGAAGAAGAATAGTCCTTATCATCAGATGGAGGCACATTATCAGGGATTGAAACCTCTTCCACAACTTCATCTTGAGTTTCTTCTTTTTGGGTAGTAGTGTTATTTGGACAAAGCAACATTGTAATATTAGCTTCACGTTTTTTGGGTGGATCGATATTTAGTATAACTTCTGGGGCATTTTTATTGGAAAATTGTAATACGCCTTTATCATGCCAATAGTTTAGCGCCATAATGATTTCGGAATAAAGCATACCCGTTTGGTTGATAATTTGTTCCCAATTATAACCAGTGGGTGTTGTTGCATTACAATTTAAAAGTGCTACATACACCTTAACAAAGCTACCATTTGCCTCAGCCATAAAGTTTTCAATAAACCAACTAGGAACAGAAATAGTTGGTTTTTTTGTTTGTTGTAATTTTGAAATAGCCATAAAAGCCTCCCATCTTAGGTAAAATAAATCCCCCGATTTCCCGAGGGATTAAAAAATCTATTGTCCTAGCAAAATATCAGCAACTTGATTGATATTGCCAGCACCCATAGTAATAATCATATCTTTTGGTACACAGTTTATAAGTAAATGGTCTGCAATCTCATCAAAATCTTCAATATAAGTAACATCACAACCTTTATTTTCTAACAAAGTAACGATATCTTTTGCATGGATATCTTTTGGGTCTTTTTCTCGTGCAGCATAAATATCGGTAATAATAATGTGGTCAGCCAAACTTAAAGACTCAGCAAAGCCAGTAAGAAACGCTTTAGTTCTAGTATAAGTATGAGGTTGGAACACTACATAAATTGAATTATGAGGGTAATTTCTAGCAGCATTTAAAGTTGCACTAATTTCTGTTGGGTGGTGGGCATAATCATCAATAATTACAATATCATGAACATATCCCTTAACTTGAAAACGTTGGTCAACCCCAGTAAAATCAAATAGTGCATTGGCCATATCAGCAAACATAATTTTCATAAAGTTTGAAGTTGCACAAGTACTAAGCGCATTTAAAATATTATGGGCACCAGTAGCTCTTAGTTTAATTTGCCCAATTTCTTCACCCTTATAAACAACATCAAAAGTAGCATGAGCAAACTCATTAAACGTCACATTGATTGCACGCCAAGTAGCATTTTCGCTAAAGCCAAAAGTTTCTACTTTGCATTTTGCATCAGAAATTAACTCATTAAAATTTGGGATTTCCTCATTAATAGCCAAAAATCCATGCTCAGGAATTAGGTTAACAAATTGGGTAAATGAATTACGAATATCATTAATATCTTTAAAGAAATCCATATGATCTTCTTCAACGTTTAAAATAATTCCGATTTCTGGAGAAAAATCAAGGAAACTATTTTGATATTCACAAGCTTCTGTAAGAAAATAATTTTTCTCTCCTATATGAATATTGCCACCAATTGCATTTAACATACCTCCAACTGTAATTGTTGGATTTTTTTTGGCCTCTAACAAAATTTCGGCAAGCATAGAAGTAGTTGTAGTTTTGCCATGAGTCCCAGAAACACAAATAGCAGTTTCGTAAATACTCATCAAAAGACCCAAAAATTTTGAGCGACTAAGTACGTATTTTACAGTTTCTCGTGCCTTTACAAGTTCTTCATTATCAGGAGCAATCGCACCAGTATAAACTACCATATCAATATCATCACAAATATTATTAGCACTATGAGTTGGAATAACTGTAATTCCTAGTGTTTCTAGGTGCTTTGTAGTATGAGAACTCATTCTATCAGACCCACTAATGCTATATCCGTTTGTATGCATAATATGAGCCAGACCACTCATACTAATTCCACCAATTCCAATAAAGTGTATCTTGTTAATACTATCCATAGGAATATTTAAATTTTTATTTGCCATAGTTAATTCCTTTCAGCTTAATCAAAGTTAATGTTTAATATAGGTTATATTTATGTTCATTATGGAGGGGTACAACCTAACTATTTTCAATTAGTGTATAAAATTTTTCAGACAACACGCATAAGGCTATTAAAACCTATAGTTACAAATTTATTAAAACCTAAAGTTAAATAATTTGTAAAATTGTAAGAGTAAATGTTAACAAAATTGAGTTTTTATTACTTATTTTTATGTTAATAGTGTTAGTATACCATATATAGCCAATACTTTAAATGAATTTTGGCAAAATTTCGGGGCAATCTATGTAGTGGGTAATTTATAATTATGTGCCAAATATAAAGAAAGACTCCTCTTAATTATCCACAAGAAAAATTTCTCCAAATATCTGATGGAAAACAAAAAGACAAACTATTTAAGGATAAGATTTAGGAATATAGCTTAATTAAATTTGGAAAATGAATAAAAGATTATAGCATAATTTATCAAAAGAGTACGGAATAAATTGTATACACTTTATCCAATAAAGTTTGAAATTATTAAAATATTATTTAAAATATAATCTTTTGCGTAAGTTGGTATTTTTTTGGTCAAGCCCACATATTATAAATTATGCAAGGGATTACATTATTTTCCACAAAATAACTACTTGAAACTATATCCAGATTTCTTTATTAGGAAACTTAGATATATTTACAAAGTGTTTTTTGTTAATAATTTTATATATGTTTATATTGTTTTGAAAAAGACAATGTGGTAAAGTATATATAAGGAGCAACACAATACTAACTGTAAGGGGGCAATGTATGGAAAGAAAAGAAATGATTGCAATGTTATTAGCAGGAGGTCAAGGAAGCCGTTTAGGAATTCTGACTCAGCAAATTGCAAAACCAGCCGTAATGTTTGGAGGAAAATATAGAATTATTGACTTCCCACTTAGCAACTGTATTAACTCGGGGATTGACACTGTGGGGGTTTTAACACAGTATGAGCCACTTGTATTAACAAAACATATTGGTATTGGAGTTCCTTGGGACTTAGACCTAAACTACGGAGGAGTTAGTACATTATCTCCATTCGTAACAGGAAACCAAGGGGAATGGTATTCAGGAACTGCAAATGCTATTTATCAAAATATTAAATTTATAGATTCATACCAACCAGAGTACGTACTTATTTTATCTGGTGACCATGTATACAAAATGGATTACAGCGAAATGTTAGACTACCACAAAGAAAAAGGTGCTAGTGCAACAATTGCAGTAATGGAAGTTCCTTGGGAAGTTGCAAACCAATTTGGTATCATGAACACAGATGACAACAAAAAAATCGTAGGTTTTGAAGAGAAACCAGCAAACCCACAAAGTAACCTAGCATCAATGGGAATTTATATCTTCAATTGGAAAGAGTTAAGACAAGCTCTAATTGAGGACAATGAAATTCACAATGATAGTGACTTTGGTATGCATATTATTCCAAGTTTCTTAAATGGTGGCGAAGAAGTTTTTGCATATCCATTTGACTCTTATTGGAAAGATATTGGAACAATCGAAGCTTACTGGACTGCAAACATGGAGCTTGCATATGTTGTACCAGAGTTTAACTTATACGATAACTTCTGGCAAATCTACACAAATTCAGATAACTATGGACCACAATTTGTTGGAACAGAAGCAGATGTAAATCATTCATTAGTTTCAAAAGGTTGCCAAGTTGAAGGAACTGTAGAAAACTGTATCCTTAGTCCAAACGTAAAAATTGCAAAAGGTGCTGTTGTTAAAAATAGTATCATTATGGAAAATAGCGTTGTGGAAGAAGGTTGCGTATTAGATAGATGTATCATTTCAGAAAAAACAACTATCGGACGTAATGTAAGAATTGGTGAAGGTGAAGATATCATCAACGAAAATAAACCTAAAGTTTACAACAGTGGAATTAGTGTAATCGGAATGAATACAGTAGTGCCTGATAACGTTGTAATTGGTAAAAACTGCGAAGTTGGTGGACATACAACGGCAGAACACTATGAAAATGGTCACTTACCAAGTGGAAAATCATTAATCGTTGAAGGAGGAACACTATGAAAGCAGTTGGAATTATTTTAGCAGGTGGTAAAAAAAGCTCTATGGGAGATTTAGCAAGCCATAGAAATGTTGCAGCAATGCCAGTTGGTGGAGCATACCGTGCAGTGGATTTTACATTAAGTAACTTTAGCCACTCAGGCATCAAAAAAGTTGCATTAATTACACAATTTAACACACGTTCATTATTTGACCACATTTCTTCTTCAAAATGGTGGAACTTTGGACGTAAAACAAGTGGATTATATATCTTTACTCCACATATGTTAAATTCTGATTCATTATCTTTTAGAGGAACAGCAGATAGTATTTTCCAAAATATCGCATTCCTTAAAAAAAGTAATGAACCATATGTAGTAATTACTTCAGCTGAACAAGTTGTGAGCATTGATTACACAGACGTAATTAAATATCACGAAGAAAAAGGTTCAGATATTACTATGGTATGTAAAGATTTAGGAGAGGCTGATGTAAGAGATTACGGAGTAGTTTCACTAGACCACAACAGCCGTATGTTAGAATTTGAAGAAAAACCATTATTCCCACAACAATCAACTATTTCTTTAGGGACATATGTAATTGGTCGTCAATTATTAATTGACCTATTAGAAGAAGTACACTGTGAAGGACGTTTTGATTTCGTATTAGATATTTTAGTACGTTATAGAAAAAAATTAGTTGTAAACGCATATATGTTTGAAGGATATTGGAGAACTATCAAAGATGTACCAGAGTTCTACAAACTTAATATGGATTTCTTAAACGCAGACGTTAGAAATGAAATTTTTGAAGCTAATGGTCCAGTTTACACAAAACCAAAAGACGATCCACCAGTAAAATATAGCTCAACTTGCCACGTTACTAATAGTATCCTAAACGGAGGAGATATTATTAACGGAACTGTTGAAAACTCTGTAATCTTTAGAGATGTTTTCGTAGGTGAAGGAGCAATCGTTAAAAACTCTGTAATCATGGAAGGTTGTACAATCGGAAATGGTGCAGTAGTTGAAAACATGATTTTAGACAAAGTTGTTTCAGTAGGAGAAGGTCAACAATTAATTGGAGATCCAGAAAATATTGGAGTAATTGCTAAAAGAAGTATCGTTTAATACAAAAAGAACTTATAGATTGATAGTCTATAGGTTCTTTTTATTTGCCAAAAATACTTAATTTTCTAAAAATTAAAATCAAAAACTTACTGTAGATTGATAAAAAATTACCAAAACTCTGGATAACATTATTTGTCGGTTTTTAAACTTTATTAAAATTTATATTAATTATATATAACGAAAATATTAAATAAACTAAAGATTAATTAATATTTTTGCTTAACAACTAGGGCAAATTGCTATTTTTAAAGTAAAATTTTATTATATTCCCACCTAAATATATAATAATTTGACAAAAAAATCTATGAAAATTGGTTATATAGTAGTCTAAAATTATCGTTTTAATACCAAATTTTACGATAACAGGTTAAATTTATCAAAAATTAATATTAAACCACATCTATATTAAAAAATATATTGATTAATAGGTAATAATAGTATATAATCAAAAATATAACTTTTAACAAATTTGAAATTGGCTATAGGGTGGGGACACCGAGGCTAGAAAACAGGAGGATTTTGCTAATGGAAATTACAGATATCAGAGTAAGAAAAATTAACAAAGACGGGAAGATGAAAGCAGTAGTATCAGTTACTTTTGACAATGAATTTGTAGTTCATGATATCAAGGTAATTGAAGGGGACAAAGGAAGATTTATTGCAATGCCAAGTAGAAAAACGTTAGATGGGGAGTTTAGAGATATCGCTCACCCAATCAATTCTGAAACAAGAGATAGAATTCAAAAAACTGTTCTTGAAAAATATGAATTGGTGCTTGTAGCTGAAGATGACAGTGCAAATGAGGAAGTTGCAGTATTTGCAGAGTAGTCTTACATAAATACCAGAAGGGTCTAATAGCTGATAAGTTAGCTATAGACCTTTTTTGAGCGTAATTTTGCATAAATCGGCAACGATTATGATAAAATGTAGAGTAGAAGTGGTATCGAGAAAATTTAAAGGTGGTATAGAAATGAAAATTAAAGCAGTAATTTTAGCAGCTGGGCAAGGTACACGAATGAAGTCTGAGAAACCAAAAGTTCTTCATGAGATTTTGGGAGAGCCAATGGTAACGTATCCAATAAATGCGGCCAAAAGTGTTGGTGTATCTGATGTTTGTTTGATTGTTGGGCATAAGGCAGATGAGGTTAAGAAAGTGGTTGGAGATGGTGTTTGTTATTGTTTGCAAAAGGAGCAATTAGGAACTGGGCATGCTGTAATTCAGGCACTAGATTTTATTGGAGATGAGGGAGAAGTATTTGTATTATGTGGGGATACTCCACTAATTTCAAAGCAATCTTTGGAGAAGTTACAACAAATCCACCGTACAAATGGTGAGGCAGTGACTATACTTTCGTCAATCGTTGATAACCCTACAGGTTATGGGCGTATTGTAAGAGATGAGTATGGTCAATTTAGTGCGATTGTTGAGCAAAAAGATGCAACTCAAGAACAGCAGGCAATACAAGAAATTAACGGTGGAATTTATTTATTTGAGGCTAGCGATTTAAAATATTCTCTTGGTAAACTCACAAATAATAACGCTCAAAATGAATATTATTTAACAGATACTATAGAAATTTTGAGAAATGAAGGAAAGAAGATTGGTGCAGTCGATGTTGATGAGAAAGATATTTTGGGTGTAAACTCAAGAACTCAACTAGCAGAAGCTACACACATTAAAAAGGAAAGAATTAATAATTTTCATATGGAAAATGGCGTAACTATCATTGACCCAGCAAGCACATATATTGGGCCATTAGTTCAAATCGAAAATGATGTTATAATTGAACCGAACTGTTTTATTGATGGTAAAACTATAATTAAAACTGGGTGTATTATTGGTGCTAACTCTAAGTTGAAAAATAGTTCCATTTTGACTGGTGCAGAGGTTTTAAATAGTGTTATACTAGATAGTGAAGTAGGCGAGCGTACTCACGTTGGACCGTTTGCATATTTACGACCAAATAGCAAAGTTGGAAATGATGTAAAAGTTGGAGATTTCGTTGAAATTAAAAACTCTAATATTGGAGATAATACAAAAATTTCGCATCTTACTTATATTGGTGATGCAGATGTTGGTGAAAATGTAAACTTTGGTTGTGGAACAGTGGTAGTTAATTATGATGGTAAAAATAAGCATCGAACTACAATTAAAGATAATGCATTTATAGGTTGTAATACAAATTTAGTTTCTCCAGTTACAGTAGAAAAAAATGCTTATACAGGAGCAGGCTCAACTATTACAAAAGATGTGCCACAAGATAGCCTTGGAATAGCACGTGCCACACAAAGAAATATTGAACAATGGGTTACAAAACGTGACTAAAATTGTGAAGTTTTTGTATACAAAATGAAAATTGGATTGTAAAGACATTTGCAAAGTTGCAATTTAATAGAAATATGGTATAATGAGGTCGAATTTAAACGTAGTAGAATTCTAAGGAGGATATAGTCAAAATGATTAGAAATTACGCAGATATTAAAGTATTTACAGGGAGTGCACACCCAAAGCTAGCTGAACAAATTGCTCAGATGTTAGATATTAAATTAGGAAATGCAGAAGTTACAAAGTTTAGCGATGGGGAAACTGCTGTTAAAATAGATGAAAAAGTACGTGGAACAGATGTATTTATTATTCAACCAACATCAAGACCTGTTAATGACCATCTTATGGAAATGCTAATTATGATTGATGCTATGAAACGTGCATCAGCTGGGCGAATTACAGCAGTAATTCCATACTATGGATATGCAAGACAGGATCGTAAAACTCGTGCTAGAGATCCAATTAGCTCAAAATTGGTAGCAGATATTTTACAAACAGCAGGAGCAGATAGAGTTTTAACTATGGACTTACATTGTACTCAAATTCAAGGTTTCTTTAATATCCCAGTGGATCACCTTGTTGGTATGCCACTTCTTGCGAAATATTACGAAGATAAATTTGGAGATAATATGGAAGATGTTATTGCAGTATCTCCTGATTTAGGAAGTGTAAGCCGTGTTCGTACGTTTGCAACAAGATTAGATATTCCAATTGCAATTATTGATAAGCGTCGCCAAAAAGCTAATGAGTCAGAAGTTATGAATATCATTGGTGATATCAAAGGTAAAAAAGTAATTTTACTTGATGATATGATTGATACAGCAGGAACAATTTGCAATGCGGCAAACGCTCTAAAAGAAAGAGGAGCAGTTGCAGTTTATGCATGTTGTACACATGGAGTACTTTCAGGGCCTGCAGTTGATAGAATTCAAGCTTCAGAAATCGAAGAGCTTGTAGTATTAGATACAATTGCAATTCCAGATGATAAAAAGTTTGATAAGTTACATGAAATTTCTGTTGCACCAATTTTTGCAGATGCAATTAGACGTATTCATGAAGATTTATCAGTATCTAAATTATTTGTTTAGAAAAATTTAAGGGGTAGAGAAAAACTATCCCTTTTTATATTCAAAATAAGAAATTGATGGAGGAAACAAAGTTGAAATTGATTGTAGGGCTTGGAAATATGGGAATAAAGTATTCAAAAACACGCCACAACATAGGTTTTGAAGTGGTGGATTATATTGCACAAGAACATGGCATTAGTCTTAGTAAAAATAAATTTAAGGCTATTATTGGTGACGGTAAAATTAATGGAGAGTCAGTAATAATTATGAAACCTCAAACTTATATGAATTTGAGTGGTGAGGCAATTGCTCCTTGTATGGCATGGCATAAATTGACAAAAGAGGATATAATAATAATATATGACGATGTTTCTTTGGAAGTTGGCGACGTTCGTATAAAAAAATCTGGAAGTGCAGGAGGTCATAACGGAATAAAAAGCATTATAGCACACGTTGGGTCACAAGATTTTCCAAGAATTAAGGTTGGCGTTGGACAAAAGCCACAAGGTTGGGATTTGGCAGACCATGTTTTAGGAAAGTTTTCATTTGCTGAACAAGACATATTAAAAGAGAAATTTCCTTTAATAAATGAAGCAACAGAAAGTTTTGTAACAAAAAATATTGATGTAACTATGAATAATTATAATTCAAAAATAAGACGGTGATAAGATGGAAATAAGAAAATTGGGTTTAGTTGAACCGTTTAAACAACTACCTCAATGGGGGACATTCATTGAAAAATTAAAGACTAAAAATTATGGTACAATCGTAGGAACTGTGGACGCTTGCAAAAGCCATCTAATATATGGAATTTGTGCTGAAACATCTTGCTATCCAATAATTATTACACACAATGATATGGAAGCAAAAAATATATTTGAAGATATGCAGTTTTTATATGGTGAAGAAAATGTGTATTTATATCCAAGCAAAGATATACTTTTTTATGATGCAGATGTTCATAGCATGGATATTACAGCAGAAAGAATGAGAGTTATTAATGCACTAATTGGAAAAAAAGATAGCATTGTTATTATGTCGGTGGAGGCGTTGCTAAATCCATTATCTACCAAAGAAGTATGGCAAAGTTATCATTACAAAATTAAAGAAGGTGATGTAGTTGATATAGATAAATTAACACATTTTCTTTTGGAAGTTGGGTACGAAAGAGTTGCAAAAGTGGAGGCAATAGGGCAGTTTGCAGTGCGTGGAGGAATAGTGGATATTTATTCGCCAACTTATATAATGCCATATCGTATGGAACTTTGGGACAACGAAATCGACTCAATAAGAAGGTTTAACCCGTTAACACAACGCTCAATAGATAAAATTGAGTATTTTACAATTTATCCAAATCAAGAAATTATAGTTCCTGCTAAACATCTAGCAAATTTTATACCAGAAATCAAAGAAGATTTAGAAAACACAGTAAGACGTTTGAATGCAGAAGGAAATCCTGATTTTGCAGAAAGAATTGAAGATAAAGTTAAAGAAAATATTGAGCAAATGTTGCAAGATGGTTGTACAAAAGGGCTTGAGATGTATATTCCTTATACTGATATAAAAACTTCAACGCTGATTGATTATATACCAAAGGATAGAATTTTGTGTATAGATGAGCTTACAAAATGTCAGGAAAAGTATGAAAGAACATGGACGGAGTATGCAACAAGTATGAAAGACCGTCTGGAGCATGGGCATATTTTGCCAAAGCAATTGGAATTTGTTAACGATTATGAAAAACTTTGGTATCAGCTTGATAATTTTACTTGTGTAGGTATGATGAATTTTGCGACACAATCTGAAATTTTAAGTCGAGATAATGAAATGATATTGCGAATTTATGACACAAGTAATAACTATAAAAGTTTGGACTTGTTGCAAAAAGACCTTGATGAGTGGCAAAATAGTAAAAAATCTGTATTGTTGCTTGCTGGGATTAAGGCAAAAGCTGAGCGTATTGTATATGAGCTTGAGGAGAGGGGGATTTTTGCCTCATATAGTAACAATTTGGAAGAAATGCCACATAAAGGGCAGATTTTAATTAGCAAAGGTTCATTTCATAAGGGGTTTGTATATGAGGATATTGGCTTTGTAGTTGTGGCTGATAAATCGCTTTTTGGGCAGGAAAAAACAAAGCGTCAAACAAAGAAAAAATACAAAGGTACAAAGATAGAAAGTTTCCTTGAGCTAGAACATGGAGATTATGTTGTACATGAGAGCCACGGAATTGGGGTTTTTCAGGGGATTGAGCAAATTGAGATTGAAGGAATTAGCAGAGATAATTTGAAAATTCAATATGCAGATGGAGCAACTCTTTATGTAAATATTAATCAGATGGACGTTGTACAAAAATATGTTGGGTCGGAAACAAAATCCCCAAATCTCAGTAAGCTTGGGACTTCTGAATGGAAGAAATCAAAGGCAAAAGTTAAAGGTGCAGTTGCAGATATTGCAAAAGATTTAATAAAACTTTATAGCAAAAGGGAACACGAGAGAGGTTTTATTTATCAAGAGGATACTCTTTGGCAAAAAGAATTTGAGGAAATGTTCCCATATTCAGAAACTCAAGACCAACTTGACGCTATTCGTGATGTAAAACAAGATATGGAAAGCGATAAAATTATGGATAGGCTAATATGTGGAGACGTTGGATATGGCAAAACTGAAGTTGCAATTCGAGCTACGTTTAAGGCTGTTATGAATGAAAAACAAGTTGCGTATTTAGTACCAACAACAATCCTTGCACAGCAACATTATCAACGGTTTGTGGAACGTATGGAAGCCCAAGGGATTTCGGTTGGATTGCTCTCTAGGTTTAGAACAGCAAAGCAAATCAAGGAAACTTTAAAGGCTTTAGAAAATGGAATGTTGGATATAGTTATTGGGACTCATAGATTGCTGTCTAAAGATGTTAAGTTTGCAAATGTTGGGCTGATTATTATAGATGAGGAGCAACGTTTTGGGGTTCGCCACAAAGAAAAGCTTAAAGAACTGCGTACAGAAGTTGATGTTTTAACCCTTACAGCAACTCCAATTCCTAGAACTTTGCACATGAGCCTAGTTGGAATTCGGGATATGAGTTTGCTAGAAGAGGCCCCTCTTGAGAGAAAAGCCGTACAAACCTATGTGATGGAGTATAGCGATGATTTTATTAAAGATGCAATTTTTAGGGAGCTTAACCGAGAAGGTCAGGTTTATTTTTTGCATAATAAAGTAGTTGATATTGAGGAAAAGGCGCTCTACATTCAAAATATGGTTCCAAATGCAAATGTTGCTTTTGCTCACGGTCAGATGAGTGAGAAACAGTTGGAAAATATTATGATGTCGTTTATGAATAAAGAAATAGATATTTTAGTTTGTACTACAATAATAGAAACTGGTCTGGATATTTCAAATGCAAATACTATTATAATTAATGATGCAGACAAGATGGGGTTAAGCCAATTGTATCAATTAAGGGGACGTGTTGGGCGTTCTAGCCGTACGGCGTATGCGTATTTGATGTACAAAAAAGATAAAGTTCTAAAAGAAGTTGCAGAAAAGCGCCTCCAAGCTATTAAGCAATTTACACAACTAGGAGCAGGATTTAAAATTGCTATGCGAGATTTGGAAATCCGTGGGGCAGGTAACCTTTTGGGAGCAAAACAGCATGGTCATATGGAGGCAATAGGGTATGATTTGTATTCAAAAATGCTACGTGAGGCCATTGCGATTGAGCAGGGAGAAACTGTAGTTGAGAAAATTGAAACTACTATTGAGCTAAAAATTAACGCATTTATTCCGTCAAGTTATATTAATAATGAGATGCAGAGACTTGATATTTATAAGAGAATTGCCTCAATTGCTGATAAAAAAGATGCTTTTTCGGTGGAAGAAGAAATTGAAGATAGATATGGAGAAATTCCTCAGACAGTGAGAAATATTATTGATATCGCATTAATAAAATCTATTGCAAATAGTCTTGGGATAATTTTAATTTCGCAACAGCCACAGTTTATCCAGATTAAATTTAAAGAGGATATTTCGTTAGAGCCTATGATTTTGCAGGAGCTAGCACAACAATACAACAATGATTTGAAATTTGTATTTGAGAAGAATATTATTATTCAAGCAAAAATTACAACTGCTAATAAGAAAAAGTTGCTTCCTTATATAAGGGATTTCCTAAATTACATTAATAGTTTGAAGAATGTCCCAAGTTAGCGTATAATGTAACGCAAGGGGAAAATCAAACTTAAGGAGTGAAGAAAAAGTATGAAAAATATGAAACAAATTATTGCAACTACACTAATTATAGTTCTTTCGTTTGGGCTAGTTGGGTGTAGTGCATCTGCAGAGCCAAAAGAAGCCGTAGCAGTAGTTAATGGGACTAATGTTCCACGTTCGCTATATAGTGCCTATTTATGGAGTGCGCAACAGTTTTTTGAAATGTTATCAGGACCTACAATTTGGGATATGGAATTAGAGGGTCAATCGACTGAAAATATTGCAAAAGAGAGAGCATTGGAGTCGGCAGTATTAGCCGTTGTAGCTACTCAAAAAGCTAATGAGCTTGGTTTAAAATTAGAGCAAAGTCAAATTGATGAGATTGAGGAAGCTGCCTCAACTTTTATGCAAATTAACGGAGCAATTGCTGAGTTACATCAGTTTGAGCAAGATGATATTGTGGATTTATTAACAGCAGCAGAATTATCAATTGCAGTTCAAACTAAACTTGGTGAAAGTTATATGCCAGCAGAAGCAGATATAACAGCTTATATTGACGCAAATAAATCGAACTATGAAACAGTTACAGCAAGACATATTCTAATAGGAACAAAAGATGATTTTGGAATGGATTTAACTGACGATTTAAAAGCTGAAAAAAGAGCTGTTGCACAGGAATTATTAGATAGAATTCAAAATGGAGAAACTGTTGGAGATTTGGCAGCAGAATATTCTGAAGACCCAGGGTCAGCATTTAACAAAGGTGAATATACTTTTGGACGTAATGAAATGGTTAAGGAGTTTGAAACTGCTGCATTTGATGGAGTGGCAGGAGAAGTTTGGCCAGAGCTTGTAGAAACAGTTTTTGGATATCACATCATCGAAACTATTGCACATTCTTCGGCTGATGAGACAGCTATGAGAGAAGAATTTATCAATCAATCAAGAGTTATGTTTGCAACAAATGAGATTGAAGAATTGATAATGACAGCTGAAGTTGAAACTTTACCATCTTATGATGAGGTAAGAGTTGTAAGGTCTGTATACGCTGATTTAGGTGATATGACAGGTCAAGAAATTATTGGTGGAGAAGAATAAAACTATAAAATTACCCCTTAGAGAAGATAAGAGTAAAATCTTATCTTCTTTTTTGTGGAAAAATAATGATAAAATTTTTTTTTTGTAATATGTATATTAAATCCAAAATATGGGTAAGATATTAACGCAAAGAAATTATAAGGAATTATGAAGATTGTTATTAAAAATTTACCATTTAAAAGAGTATATTTGACATTTTTTATAAACAATTCCTAAATATGAATATTATAGTAAAAAAAGAAGCATAATATAAATAAGATTTAATCAAATCAGACAGTATGTATCTTAGACATCAGACATTAAGGAGGTTGTTTAATTGAAAGCAACGGGCATCGTTAGAAGGATAGATGACTTAGGTCGTGTAGTTATTCCAAAAGAAATTAGAAGGACTTTACGTATCAGAGAAGGAGATCCACTAGAAATTTTTACCGATAATAACGGACAAGTTATACTAAAGAAATATTCTCCAGTGGGTGAGCTTAGTGCATTTGCAAAAGAATATGCCGAATCATTAGCTCAAGCAACAGGACACATTACATGTATCACAGACAAAGACCAAATTATTGCCGTTTCTGGAGGTTCTAAAAAAGAATTTTTGGACAAAAGAATTAGTAGCAATTTGGAAAAAGTAATTGAAAATAGAACTATGTTAAATGCCAAAAAAGAAGATAGTAAGTTTGTACCAATCTTATCAGAAGGCACAACAGATGGATATTTTTCAGAAATTATTTCGCCAATCACGTGTGAAGGCGATGCAATTGGATCGGTAATATTTTTATCATCAAATAAAAATAGCAATATGGGAGAAGTTGAAGAAAAACTTGCTCTCTCTGCTTCTGGTTTCTTAGGAAAACAAATGGAGCAATAAAATAATTGCCAGTAGCAAAAAGTTACTGGCAAGTTTTGAGGATAAATTAATAAATTTAAGTAACTAAATTTTTGTAAAATGCATAGAATTTCTTGTGAAAAAGTACTATGTCATATGAAATTCCTTGATTTTTTATAAATAAATATTAGATTTCCCTTGACAAAGGCAAAATAAAAGTTTATAAATAGATTTAGATATATTGAAAACTCAATGTTTGCAAGGGAAAGAGCTTTATACTAAATATGAAATACACTATAAAAGATATAAAATATGTGCGCTTGAACTTTCAATACATAATATATCCAAGTTTTTGTTAATTTGAGGAGGGGAAATTATTTTTGAATATGTAATCTGAATATATGTTTATAAATAATTTTAATATATTATAGAACCCAAACGATTTTAAGGAGGAAAAAATTATGAATAAAGCTGAATTAGTAGCAGCAATGGCTGAAAAAGCAGAACTTAGCAAGAAAGACACGGAAAAAGCGTTAAAAGCTTTTGAAGAAGTGGTTATGGAAGAATTAAAATCTGGTGGAAAAATTCAACTAGTTGGATTTGGAACTTTTGAAGTTACAGAAAGAAAAGAACGTATCGGAAGAAACCCAAAAACTAAAGTAGAAATTAAAATTCCAGCTAGTAAAGCACCAAAATTCAAAGCTGGTAAAGCTTTAAAAGATGCAGTTAATGGAACAACTGGCGAAAGTAAAACAAGTGAAAGCAAATAGTTCAATCATAAAAAATGGGTAGCATATTTAACGTGCTATTCATTTTTTTGTAATATAAAAAGGAGAACAGAAGATGAGAATTGATAAGTATTTAAAATTAACTAGAATAATTAAGCGTCGTACAATTGCCCAAGAGGCTTGCGACCAAGGTAGAGTAAGTATTAATGATAAAGTTGCTAAGGCTGGTTCACAAGTGAAAATTGGAGATATTATTGGAATTGAATTTGCAAGCAAACTTATCAAATATGAAGTTTTGGATATAAAAGACCATATTAAAAAAGAAGATGTAGAAACATTATATAGGATACAGGAATAAATTAGTCAAGCACTCAATATAAATAATTAGTAGTTAGTATTATTTATAAGGAGTTGGGAAAATGGATGATAAAGTATCACAAAAACATACAATTAATATGATAGACAGAAAAAGGTTAGTAATAACTGCTGTTAAAGACGTATTTTCTTTTGATGAAGAATTGATTGAACTTGAAACGATAAATGATGGTTACATGGATATTGAGGGTCTTGATTTGCACGTAGTTAAAATGAATTTAGATAGTGGGGAGTTAATTGTTGAGGGATTTGTATCCCAGATTGCATATGAAGAGCAAGCAGCAACTAAGAAAAAAGGCTCTCTGTTTAAACTATTTAAGTAAGCAGGTGAACTTATGGCAAATGAACTCGTAAATGTACAAGGTGCATTATTTATTGAATGTTTAAAAGTTGGAATTATGATGGGAATGGTGTATGACTTAATAAGAATTTTTAGAAAGTTAGTATATCATTTTGATTGGTTGGTACACCTTGAAGATTTGTTATATTGGGTGGGGTGTAGCTTCCTAGGTTTTGGCATGTTATATATGCACAATTACGCAGAAATTAGGCTATTTGCATTTTTGGGAATAGCAATAGGAGCAGTTGGATATTTTGTAACACTTAGTGTAATCTTTATGAAAATAGCAACCAAATGTATAGAAATTCTAAGACAAATAGTAAGTTATATCATACATATTGCTTTAATTCCAGTAAAATGGACAATCAAAGTTTTAACTCCATATTGGATAAGATTTAAGAAGATGTTAAGAAAGCTTGATAAAAATCGCCATAAAAGAGTACGTGAATGGAAGCGTGGTGCTGTAGTTAAAAATGCAGATGTTAAAACAAGTATTAATGTTATGAGAAACAGAAAAGATTTACCAAAAGCCAAATCTAATGAAAGTTAAGAAATAAGTAGATTATTAAATTAATTGCCTGTATAATGGAAGGGTAGGGGACTAGTTCTCCTGCCTATTTTATGTTGAAGGGAGAACAGATGAAAAAGTTAAAGCGTATATACATATGGACGATATTGGTTTCTAGTGCAATTATATTTAGTTTAGGTCTGAAGGCAAGTGAAATTTTAGTTATTATGGAACAACTAGAAATTCAAATTAGAGATGTAAGCCAAGAAATTTATATACATCAAATAAAGTTAGATGTAATTCAGCAGGAGCAAGAAAATATGAATAATATTGAGTATATAGAAAGTGTGGCCAGAGAAAAACTTGGCATGGTTAAAAAGGAAGATATTATTTTTAAATTAAAGTAAAAAGCTATTGACAAAATAAGTGGGATAAGCTATACTAACAAAGTATTTAGCGAAATAGCTCAGTTGGCTAGAGCACATGGTTCATACCCATGGGGTCAAGGGTTCAAGTCCCTTTCTCGCTATGTTAATCGCCTAGTGATTACTAGGCGATTTTTTGTGTCCAAAATTAAAATCTTATCAAAAATAAATTTATTTCAATGTCCATCTATCTTAATAAAGAAATATCTCCAATAAAAATTGAACCAGTATTATTTTGGTTAAATTGAATAGTTAAACTCTCAATTTGTGTTAAATCTACTTGTGTAAAAAGTTCTAATGGAATACGAATATTACTAAGTGGTGTAAACGTTGACCACTGGCTTTGGTAATTGCTAGTTACCAGTTCCCCAGCCTGTTTTTGCAAAGCTATAGAATTTCCATCAAGAATAATTTGCTCAACTTTTTTTGAGCTATCTTTTAATTGTAAAACGAAAGATTGTGAGTCATACGCTTTATTTAGATCATCGGTTGGGTCAAGTGCAATCCATAAAGAAAGTGAATTATAATCCGATATATCCATTAAATTGCAAGGGATAGCTGTTGTAAATGTTCCAGAAGTTACGCTCCAACTAAGTTTTATAAGTCCCAAAGCTTCTGGTAGGCCAGGGTGCTGAAATCCTATAGCATTATCGTAAGGGGCCATATAACTTTCGGTCAAAAAGCTAATTGATGCATTGTAAGTTGATGTTTCTCCCCCTAGTGCATTAGTAGTTTCTGAGTCGATATTTGTAGGGTTGATTATTTTTAATGAAGCTGGGGTCATAAGCGATGTTAATACAGGGTATGAGTATAGCGTATTTGGTGATAATAACGCAGAGTCAAGACCAATATTAATATCTAATTGTGAGTGATAAAAATTTAAGAAATCACTAGCATAATTCATCAAAAAATCTTGTTGCATGGAGTTACTAAGACGCTGGCTGTTTGGCAAAACATACGTTTGTTTTAGGGCATCATCTTGAGTTAGTAGCTCGTTAAAATAGTTGTGGTTTGCACCATACAAATAAACTATCGAAATTGGAGCAGTAAGTTCGTTAGATAAATTTGAGTTATCAAAAATTCTTTGGCCATCTAAACTTCTAACCTCTCCGTCAAGCTGAGATAATATAATCCCTGTTGGAACGGTTGGAATTGGTAGATTTAGCGACGTATCAATAAATTGAGGTGTTATTAGCAATAATGAACTAATTTCTGCATTCTCAAATGAATTTAATGAAAGAGCATATGCCCCAAGACCACCTGCACCATGGCCAATTAATGAAACTTGACTTAAATCACCTTTATCAGTAAGATTAATAGGGTAGGGGTGTGAATTACCCGAAATACTATTACTAAGAAACTGAAGTTGGTTTATGAATATATTATATAAATCTCTAAAATGCAACGGTTCATTAGAACTAAGTTCAAAGGCACTAGTTATATCTAAACTTATTGTTAAATAGCCACTATTTGTAAGCTGTTCGACCAAATACAAAAAGCCTTCATAGCTGTGGATATCTGTTGTTGTAGCATCATGAAAGATAAATGCAATTGGATTATTTTGAGTGTTTGGAACACCTATAATTCCAGTTGAATTATTAGTATCATCAATTGGTATATCAAAATAATAAATTGATGATGATGTAGTTGATGATTGTGTTGATAAAGTTGAAACCATCAAGTTGTCAGTAATTGTTTCTAGTGATTTTGGAGGATTAAATAACGCTACCGAACTATATAAACGCATACTATATAAAAAACAAACGCTAGAAAGTGCTATAAATATAAAAAATAATATTAGTTTATATGCACTAAGGAGTTGCTTAAAAAAATTTATCATAAAAACCTCCCTAATATTTTCTAGTTAAAGTATTGCCAAAAAAATGAAGTATAAACATCTTTTATCAAAAAAATAAACTAAAAATATTAAAGGAAAGTAGGGTGATATATATAAAAACTACACAAGAGTTAATCGACCTTTTGGAAATAAAGACTATAAACGAACTAGAAAATTTGGCTAAATTATATAAAATTAGAGGATACTCCAGTTTTTCAAAACCAATGCTAATTTCAAATTTATGTGAAGCAATTTGTAAAATGGCACTAAAGCTTATACAAATTTTAGATGAACATGATAGATTATGGTTTGAGCAACTTCTAAAACAGCCAACATTATTTATGGAGTTAAAAGACGAAGCAACAATAGAAATATTTTTTAAATGGAATATTTTATTTGTAATTAATAAGGATATAACCAAGGAAATTTCTAAAAATATTACTTCTAATAATGGTGCAGAACTTAATGCTCAATATATAATCATTCCTATTGACATTAAAGATGCATACTATAATGAATTTAATCGGTCAGAATTTATCGAGCGAAAAAATTTAATTCGACAAATTAAGACCTATCGAAATGGGCTTTTAAATTTATACGGAGCTGTGGAATTATGGTGGTTTGAGATGATGTTTAATTTGGAAAATGATCCACCAGTTGATTTTCATACTTTGATAGAAATTTTGGAGGATATACATTTACTTTATGGAGGGTGTAAATTAATTCAAGATTATGTGGTTCATGAGTATTTATATATTGAAGATGAGGAAATGTTTTTGAAATATAAAGAATTAACCCGAAGTTTAGATTATTATGAGCCTTCTAAAGAAGAGGTTGTTTTGATGGCTGATGAAAATTATTATGCTGAAGATAAATCGACACAACATTTACAATTACAATTTCAAAACTTTCTTCAACTTCCTAAAGAGCGTGCAAAGATGGGAGTTTTACTTACGGTTTTATTGAGCAGAACGTCTGGTTTACAAGGGGAGGAGCTGTTGGATTTATTGGTTACAGAGTGGGCAAAAGTGAATATTTTGATAATAGAAGAAACACTTATTGAGCTAAAGCCTGCTATTTTATCGGTAATTGATAACACTAGAACTTGGACAAACAAAGGGTTTACGCCCAAAGAAGTTAAGAGTACTATGCTTGTTTTATATAATCAATTTAAAGCGCCAACGCCAATTGTTGATTATCAGGCTAAAGATATTGTATGTTAAAAAAATACCCTATAGTTACAACATTAATTGTAATTATAGGGTGATTTTTTTATGCCTCTAAAATTTGAACAGGATAAATTTTTTCAAGGTCTTTAGTTTTTTCTGCGTACATATCTTGGCGTTTTGCATTTAAGCACATATGAGTAACTTGGTCTGCAACTTCTGCAAACTCTGGAGAATGAGCTTCAGAAATGTTTTGAAGTTTAATGATATGGAAGCCAAATTGAGTTTCGATAGGCTCACTTACTTCATCAGGTTGCATAGAAAAAACAACTTTGTCAAATTCAGGAACCATTTGTCCAGGACCAAATTCTCCAAGGTCACCACCTCTAGCTCCTGATGGACAAGACGAGTTTTGTTGAGCTAATTCGCCAAAATCTTTACCAGAGTTGATATCTTTTAACAGGTCATCAGCTTCTTCTTTAGTTGGCACTAAAATGTGGCTAGCACGAGCTTTTGGAGCTTGTAAGAAAATATCTTTGTGAGCTTCAAAATAGTTTTTGGCTTCTTCCTCAGTTACTGTAATTGGTGTTAAAAATTTGCTAAGAGCGTATTGCTTTAATAAAGAAGTTTTCATTTCTTTAACAGCATTTTGGTATTCTTCATCGTTATCTAGTCCAGCATCAATAGCATCTGCATAAAATAACTCCTGAGCTACTAGCTCCTGAATTAAGTGTTCACGTCCTTCAGCCCCTCTAAATTGAGCAGCATTTTGCCCAAGTGATTGAAGAAGGTTTTGTAAATCTTTTTCAGTGATTTCTCTACCATTTACAGTAGCAATTTGTTTGTTTTCCATTGCAAAATTCCTTTCTGAATAAAAAATAAATTAGAAAAAAAATTATCTAAGCTGTATCAATTATAATATATATATATTAAATGCGATACTCTCAAATATTACCACTAAATTTCAAATTTGTAAAATGTATTTGTCCTAAAATTTGGCAATTAACAATATTTTAGCTAAACTTGTCTAAAAATTTTATTGTAAACATTCTGTAAATCTACAAAAAATTTATATATTATGAATTATACTAAAAATTGTAAAGGAGGAAATATATGGAAAATATACTAATGAGAAAGACAAAACTAACTAATGTCATTAAGAATGTTAAATGGCATGAAATTATTTTGTGTGTACTAGCATTTACTTTTGCACGAGTAAGTATTAATGAACAGTATTATACGATAGGGATTGCTTATTTAGGAACATTGTATCTAGGTAAGGAACTTCGTAGATGGGGTGGGGTGTTTACACTCTTAGGCTTTGTATCAATTGGTATCTTCAAAAATCAAGTTATTCCATATATCTTAATTACGATACTAATTTTAGTAATTCGTGGAGTTATGGAATTTGGAATGTATAAGATGGACTTGCGAAATCAATGCATAATAGTTGTGGGGGCAACTGGTGTTGTTAGCTTGATAGAACTAGGAATTTCAGGGTTGAATATGTATGCCATTAGCCTAGTGTTAATTGAAATGATGGTAACAGGTGCGTTAATGATTATTTTAAAGCACGGTGTAATTGTTATTTATGAACAAAGAAAGAACTTTTTAACCCAAAAAGAAGCAATAAGTTTAATTTTAATATTTACAGCAATAGTTGCTGGAATGGTGGATTTTTATTTTGAGCTACCATTATTTAAATATATCTATTTTAGAGATATATTAGCGTTTTTATTCCTTATAATAGTAATTGATCTTGGAGGAATAAATGTAGGAGTTACAGTGAGTGTTGTAGTTAGTGCAGTTTTAACTATGATAAATTATATTCCTATGAGTTTTTGTGCAATATATAATATAAGTAGCTTGTTTGCTGGTCTTATTGCGCCAATTGGAAAAGTTGGTGTAATTTTAGGAATGGGACTTGGGCAAGTTATAGGATTTTTGGTTTTTAATGATGGGCAAATTGATATGATATTGATGGGAGCATACCTTATAGCTGGGGTTATTGCTTCAATTTTGCCAGAAAATTATTTTGGTTTAAATGCTTGGTTTGATGAGCATGGAAGATTGGCAGAAGAAAAACTTCATATTGAAAGAGTTCAGCGCATTGTTGGTGAGAGATTGTCGCATTTTGTACAAGCTTTTAATACTTTGAGTCATTCGTTTACAAAAGAACCTCTAAAAGATATGTGGCTTACAGATAAGCAAGTTGAAGAAATTGTTGAAGAGGCTATGTTAAAAACGTGTGAGAATTGTTCTTTAAACAATATTTGTTGGAAGCATGATGCTCAAAATACTTATACGAATGCTTATAATATGGTGCGTGCAGGTGAGCAAAATAGTCGAATTACGATGCGAGATATACCAGATAAATTTAGAAGTAATTGTAAGAGTGCAGAAACATTTGCATATATGTTAAATTTCAACATTGATTTAATTAGACAGCAAACATTGTATGAAAATAATATAATTGAAACTAGAAATTTGATGGGAAATCAGCTTAATTCTATCGCAAAAAGTATTGAACATTTGATTGATGATGTGGAAGAAGAAGTTGAATTTAACAAAGATGCTGAGTCGTATTTAAGAGAAAGTATGAAAGCGATTGGGCTTAGTGTTACAGAGATTATGATTTTGGAAGTTGATGAGAATGTTAAAGTTATTGAGATGCATACTCTTCCGTTTAAAGATGAGAAGGAGCAACTTCCGAGTCGAGTTTGCCGAGTGATTACAAAGGCTCTTGGTGTAAAAACTAGTTGTGAAGAATTTTTATATGATGAATATGGGTGTTATTTTAAATTGTTGCCAAGACAGAGATTTGGAGTAGCTTGTGGAACAGCATCTTGTGCAAAAGGGACTTTGTCGGGTGATGTTCATAGTTGTATGCACCTAGAGAGTGGTCAATATTTGATGGCACTTGCAGATGGTATGGGAAGTGGCGAAAAAGCTCGTGAAGAAAGTATTGCAACAATTGAAATGTTAGAGGAATTTATGAAGGCTGAGTTAAATTATGAACTAGCTCTGACGCTAATTAATTCTTCGTTATTATTAAAATCTAATACAGAAATGTTCTCGACTATTGATATTACACTGGTTGATACAACAACGGGAATAGCAAAAATTTTAAAAGCTGGAGCATCATCTACTTTTGTACTAAGAAACAACGAAGTAGTAACAATTACTTCTCAAAGTTTACCAGTAGGGATTTTAAAAGATATAGATGTTGAACATCATTCGGTACAATTAGAGCATGGTGATGTAGTAATTATGGTAACTGACGGTTTGTTATCAACAGCTACAGATGTTTTGGGAAAAGAAGAAACATTTAAATCGTTTATTTTGGAATTACAAACAGGTGACCCCCAATATATTGCTGATACCCTTTTGGCAAAGAGTCGTAGGCTTTTGGCAGGAGATTATAGTGATGATATGACAATAGTTGTTGGAAGAATTTGGGAAAAAATAGATTAGACCTGTATAAAATTTGCCAGAAATAGGTAAACTCTAAATATTCATAATTTAGAGGTGACTACAATGGGAAAGAATATTAAAATTAAAGGAACAGACAGTGATTGGTATGATAACGTAACATTTTGCTTAAAAGATAATTGTACCCAACACGTTCCACAAAATTTAACTCAATATGCAGATGAGCTTATTGAGCGTCATATGAAACTAAAAGGTTATAGTGAAGGCGTTGCTTCTAAGTATGCCACATATGAAAAAAGTGATGGTGCAAAAAAACAAAGCAGGCTATATGATAAAATTGATTTATTTTGTAAGTGTAGCTTGCTGATTTTAAGCGCAGTTTTGATTATGTTCGTAACGTATTAATTTAAAAAGGTAGTTGACTTTTGTTAACTATCTTTTTTGGCGTTCCAAAAGCTAGACATATGCCGAAGAAATTTTATAAATTTGTCCATAATTATCAACTGTTTTAACAACAACTTAACTTGACATATGTATTTAAATACTGTAGGATTAGCAAGAGGTGAATTATGGATAAAACAAAAGTAGGTAGAGGGTGTATCTACTATATTCAATATCATATAGTGTGGTGTGTAAAATTTCGCCAACAACTTTTGGTAGATGAAGTTGAGAGTTGCCTAAAAGAAATTTTTTTGAAGATTGCTCAAGATAATAATTTTGAGATAGTAGAGATTAATATTTATCAAGACTATATTTATTTGGTTGTAATGTGTTCACCCCAGCATCAAATCCCAAATTTGTTGCGTGCTTTAAAAGGGATTTCAGCAAGGATATTATTTACCAAATGTCCAAATCTTAAAATTTTGTTGCAAGATGCTCATTTATGGAATTCAAGTTATTTTGTAGCTACTACATCAGAAAATATAAAAAATCAGATTAAAGATTATATAAATAGTCAAAACTAATATTATGGATTATTGAAGGAAAACTAATGACCACTAAAGATTTGCAAATTAAAAAAATTGAACAAAAAGTAAGTAGGTTTATTGAGGAAGAAAAATTATTTTTGCCAAATACTCATATTTTGGTGGCTGTATCTGGAGGGGCTGACTCTATGATGCTTCTCCATTATTTAAGAAACCACCAATATTTTTTAAAAATTCAGCTTTCAGTAGCTCATCTTAATCATCGAATAAGAGAAAATTCAGGTGATGATATGAATTTTGTGCAACAAACTTGCAATGATTGGGAAATTCCATTTTTTGCAAAGTCTGTGGATATCAAAAAATTAGCTTTGGAAAATAAAGTTTCTGAGGAAGAATGTGCAAGAGATGAGCGATATAAATTCTTTTTTTCGTTAGGAGCAGATAATATTGCTACGGCCCATAATCAAAACGACCAAGCAGAAACGTTAATTATGAGATTTTTGAGGGGGAGTGATGTTCGGGGGTTGGCTGGCATTTTGCCAAAAAGAAATCAAATAATAAGACCTGTTTTGTGTTTGACACGAGAGGAAATTGAGTATTATTGCAAATTCCATCAAATAAATTTTTGTATAGATGAAACTAACCTTTTGCCGATTTATACAAGAAATCGAATTCGTTTAGAGTGTATTCCATATATAGAAAAATATTTAAATCCAAATATTGTGCATACATTATATCGCCATAGTCAACTCTATAGAGAGGAAGACGAATTTTTGGAGGGATATGTAAAGAGTTGTTATGAGGAATGTGTAATACAAACTAATAATGCACATACTATTATATTTAAGAGAATAGTAAAAGAAAGTATTTATATTCAAAAAAGAGTAATTTTAAAATCAATAGAAAAATTGGTGGGGAATACAAAAAATATAAGTTCACAGCATATTGAGGATATAATAAATTTGGCTAATAATCAAAGTGGAAGAAAGATTGATTTGCCGAATAATATTTTTGTAATTAAAAGTTTGGAGAATATAGAAATTTATAAAAATAAACCTGCTCCTACAAATATTGTTGAAATTTGTGAATTAAAAGAAGGGGAGAATTTCTTTTTAAATTATAAAATTATTGTAGAGATTTGTATAATATCACATAAAACATTTGTACAAACCGTGGAAAATATGTATACTAAATTTATTGATTATGATAAAATAAAAAATGGTCTAAATATTAGGGTGAGGCAAGCAGGAGATAAAATTACTTTATCAGGGGGAACAAAAAAATTAAAGAAATTTTTTATTGATGAGAAAGTTCCTTTAAAAGACCGTGATACTACGCCATTAATTGTTGATGGTCAGGAGGTTGTGTGGGTGGTTGGTAGCCGTTTAAGCACCAATTATTATATCCAAGATACAACTACAAAAATGCTAAAGATTAGTATATTAAAAAGAGAAAATTTATAGGAGGCTGTGGTATGTTATCTAATTTAGAAATCCTTATTAGTGAAAATGACATACAAACTAGGGTCAATGAACTTGCCAAGCAAATTTCTAATGATTATAAGGAAAAAGATTTAGTTATGCTTTGTGTATTAAAGGGTGGAGTTATGTTTATGGCTGATTTGGCCAAACAAATAACTGTTCCTCTGGTTATGGAATTTTTGGTGGTATCAAGTTATGGAAACGACACCAAAAGTTCTGGCAAAGTAAGCGTTTTGAATGATTTGAGTGGTACTATTAAAGGTAGGGATATATTAATAGTAGAAGATATTATTGATACTGGTCAAACTCTAAATTATTTAGTACAATATTTAAATACTAAAGAAGCTAGAACTATTAAAATTTGTACTTTGTTGGATAAAAAGGAGCAAAGAATTACAAATGTTAATGTTGATTATATAGGCTTTACTGTTCCTAACGCATTTGTCGTGGGGTATGGTTTAGATTATCAGCAATACTATAGAAACTTACCCTATATAGCAGTAAATAATATGATAAGTAGAGAGGAGAGTTAGACATTGAAAGGAAAATTTAAAGGAGGCATTATATATCTTGTTATAGTAGGAATACTTTTTATTGCAGTATTCTTTGGAGCAAGTCAGACAATGCAAAACCAGCCCCAAGAGCTAACCCTTGGCGAGTTAAAGCTTAATATTGAGCAAGCCAACGTACAAGAGATGTATATAGAAGAATCAGGAAGTACAGCGTTTGTTACTGTGATTTTAAAAGATAGTGGAATTCAGACAACGCTTCCGTTAAATAGTGAAGTTTTTAATGCGTATTTATATTCGTTGCCAACAAATTTGTTGGTTGATATGAACGTTATGCCAACAGAGCAACAGCCGAGTATGTTTTTTCCAATAATGCAAATTATACTTATTGTTGGTATGTTTGTATTTATTATGGTATTTTTTATGCAACAAATGCAAGGTGGAGGCGGTGGTGGCCGTGTTATGTCATTTGGAAAAAGCAAAGCTAAAATGACTATTGATGATAAAGGCACAACCACGTTTAAAGATGTTGCTGGTTTAGATGAGGAAAAAGAAGAAGTTAGAGAGCTTGTTGACTTTCTTAAAAATCCTAAAAAATATACTGAAGTTGGAGCAAAAATTCCAAAAGGAGTACTTTTAGTTGGACCTCCAGGAACTGGTAAAACACTTCTTGCAAAAGCAGTAGCAGGTGAGGCTGCAGTTCCGTTTTTTAGTATTTCTGGTTCGGATTTCGTAGAAATGTTTGTTGGGGTTGGGGCATCTCGTGTGCGTGATCTTTTTGAGCAAGCTAAGAAAAACTCTCCAGCTATTGTATTTATTGATGAGATTGATGCTGTTGGACGTAAGCGTGGAGCTGGTCTTGGTGGTGGTCATGATGAGAGAGAGCAAACTCTAAACCAATTACTAGTTGAGATGGACGGTTTTGGGGTTAATGAAGGGGTTATTATTATGGCGGCTACAAACCGTGCTGATGTTCTTGACCCAGCATTATTAAGACCGGGTCGATTTGACAGACAGGTGGTTGTTGGTAGACCAGATGTTAAAGGTCGTGAGGCAATCTTGAAGGTTCATGCAAAAGGTAAACCGTTAAATGAAGATGTTGATATCAAAGTAATTGCAAGAACTACTCCAGGATTTACAGGAGCAGATTTGGCAAACCTTATGAATGAGGCAGCTCTTCTTACTGCAAGACACAACAAGCGTGCAATTGATATGGAAGAAGTACAAAAAGCATTTATCAAAATTACTGTTGGGACAGAAAAGAAAAGTCATCTTGTATCAGATAGAGAAAGAAAAATTACTGCGTATCATGAAGTTGGGCATGCGCTTATCCATGAACTTTTAGATGGCCTAGACCCAGTTCATAGTGTTTCTATTATTCCAACAGGAATGGCAGGAGGGTATACTATGCCACTTCCTCGAGAAGATAGAATGTATATGTCAAAATCTCGTATGTTAGCTGAGATAGTTTCTTTGCTTGGAGGACGTGCGGCAGAAGAAATTATTTTTGGAGATATTACAACAGGAGCAAGTAATGATATTGAAAGAGCTACTCAAACAGCACGTGATATGGTTACAAAATACGGTATGAGTGAGCTAGGTCCAATTAAATATGGAGATGAGCAAGGTGAAGTTTTCCTTGGGCGTGACTTTAACCAAACTCGTAATTATAGTGAGGATATTGCAACAAAAATTGACCAACATATTAGAGCTATCGTTGAGAATGCATATACTGAGGCATTGGCAATTTTAAATGAGCATATCGAAACTCTAAAATATGCATCTGAAATTTTAATTATCAAAGAAAAAATCACTGGGAATGAGTTTAGAAAGCTTATGAAAGGTGAGGAAATTGATACAGAAAATAGAGAAGAGATGACTATTTTTGAAATGAGTGAGCAAATGCAACAAGTTGAAAAAAGTGGTAAAGTTGATGGGTCATCTGGTATTTTTATAAAAGAAGGTAAGCCATCAGATGAGATTTTTATTGAGGAAGAAAAAGGCGTAGATATTGCTCCTTATGTTGAAGAAGATGAGGACGATATTTAAAATTTCCGTTAATTTACTATATTGCCTAAATTTTTAAAAAGTGATATAAAGCACCTATGAGCCTAGCTTGTAGGTGCTTTTTTGGAGGTCAAATGAAAAAATATTTAGAAAATGCGTTAGAAACTGAAATATTAGGCAAAAATATAATATACTACGATGAAGTTAGTTCGACTAATATCGTAGCTAAAGACCTAATGCGAAAAGGTGTTGCGCAAGGTACAATAATTATTGCCAACTATCAAACTGAAGGAAAAGGCAGACAAGGAAAAAATTGGGTAGAAACTAAAGGAGAAGGAATAGCTTTTAGTATAATTTTATACCCAAATTATAATATCGAAAAAATTTCTATATTAACTTTGATAACAGGCATTGTAGTTTGTCAAAGTTTGAGAGAAATTACTGGTTATCCCCTAAAAATTAAGTGGCCAAATGATATAATTTTAAATGGAAAGAAGATTTGTGGAATACTTACAGAAGCAATTAATATAGAAGATGGATATGGTGTGGTAGTTGGAATTGGGATTAATGTTAATAATGTACAGTTTGCACAAGAAACACCTTATGCAAGTTCGCTATATTTGGAATGTTTGAGACGTTTTAACCGAGCTGATATAATAAGTGTTATATTAAAAAAACTAGAAACAAGTTATAAAATATACCAAACACACAAAAATTTTGTAAATTTTATAGATATTTATGAGGAGTTGTGTTTAAATATAGGTGAAGCGATTTATATAAAGCAAAACGGCGCTAAAGTAAAGGCGTATGTATTAGGGGTAACGAAAGATGGCAATTTATCAGTACAATACGATAAAGGTCATGTAGGCGAAATCTCCAGTGGCGAGGTTTCCATTCGAGGGATTTATGGATATAGTTAAGACTTGATTAGAGAAAAAGGAGTTTATCAATGGAAAAGCAGTTAGTTTTATGTGTTTCATCTCAAGTACAAAAGTATTATTTTGAAAAGGAATTTAAAGAAATGCCTTATGGTTTTAGACAAGAGTTATTAGCATCAATGATTAAAATCGCTCAACGTGCTAAGGCTACAATAATGCTTGGGTTTTACAATAACGGGGACATTTACATCAAGGAACATCATGAAGAAGGTGTAATTTTTGATGAAATTGGGTTAGCATTAGAAATTAAAGCGTTCCAATCTGAAAAGAAAGAACTTATTAAAATGCTCAAAAAATGGTATATGCTTTACTATATGGCTGAAGGAAAAATTGTTAGAAAAATTTTGGTTATGCAAAACCAAGGTCTTGAAAAAGAAGAAATTATCGAGAAAATGGTAAGCTGGGCTGGCGAAGAAAAGCAAGAATTTGTTGAGATGCTATTAGAAGGATAATTTAGCATAAAAGTGTGAAGAAATTAAGATGGAAAGGTGTCATCAGTGAAACTAAAAAATATTACGACATCAAACAACGTGTTTTTAGCGCCTATGGCTGGAATTACCGATTTGCCATATAGATTGATTTGCAAGCAGTTTGGCTGTGGTATGATGTACACAGAAATGGTGAGTGCAAAAGGGCTTCTTTACAAAAACGATAAATCGGACGTTTTACTCGGAATTCACGAAGATGAACACCCAGTAGGGGCGCAAATTTTTGGTAGCGATGCCAATATAATAAGTGAGATGGCTAAAAAAGTTGAAGATACCGAAGTAGATTTTATTGATATAAACATGGGTTGTCCTGCTCCTAAAATAACCAAAAACGGAGAAGGTTCAGCCCTTCTAAAAAACCCAGAATTAATTGGAGAAATTGTTCATAAAACAGCGAGGGCTATTAGCAAGCCCTTGACTGTTAAAATTAGAAAAGGTTTTGATATTGATGAAAATAATGCTATTTTGGTAGCAAAAATTATTGAGCAAGCAGGAGCTAGTGCTATTACTTTGCATGGTAGAACTCGTGAGCAATACTATAGTGGAGAAGCTGATTGGAAAACTATAAAAGATGTAAAAGAAGCAATTAGCATTCCTTTAATAGGAAATGGAGATATAAGAACTCCAGAAGATGCAAAAAGAATGTTTGAATTTACAAAGTGTGACGCAGTAATGATTGGTCGGGCAGCACAAGGAAATCCTTGGATTTTTGAGAGAACTGTTCATTATTTAAATACGGGAGAGTTACTTCCTGAGCCTACTTTTGATGAGAGAGAGGAAGTTATTTTACGACACGCCAACTATTTAATTGAGTATAAAGGTGAATACATTGGAATGCGAGAAATTAGAACTCATTTGGCGGCCTATATTAAGGGACTTCATGGAGCATCACAATTTAGAAAAACTCTTACAAAAGTTGCGTCTTTAGATGAAATAAAACGTGAACTAGAAAATATTAGAAAAGCAATTGAAGTAAATGAGTAATATAGCTTAGCCACCTTGAATAGTGTATTTATGATAGGTGGTGATAAGTTGAGCAAATTTGGGATAATCAATTTTGAAAAAAAGGAACAAGAAATAGAGCCTGAGCCAAAAAAATTTAGGGCTTTTTTGTTTTCTAAGTTCAAGCAAGAAAGAGAAATTGGAATAAGATATATGCCCCTAAATTATAAAGAAGGGGAAGGGTTTTGCATTACGATTGAAGAAGATTTTTCATGTATAAATGAAGAAGATTGGGGTAATATAGAAGAAACTTTAATTAATCAAAATATTTTGCATATAGCAAAGCCTAACAATGTGCCAAATTTACCGTTTGAACGCATTGAAATTTATAATGGATATCGCATGAATGCATTACTTTGTGGGCATTTGTGGGGATATATTAATAAGTATCGCTTGATACATAAAAAAGGCGTTTATGCACAAGTTGGAATTATTGATGGTGATATTAATGCAACACTAAATGCAGTAGGAACGTTGATGGATAAGGTGTTAAATTTAACGATTTTTACATCAACTCCAGAAGCTTATAAAGATACTGTAGTACGAGTTTATCAAGCTGAAAAAATTTATATTAAACTTATGTATCCAAATGCACGAGCAATAAGTGAGATGGATATAGTATTTGATTTATCGGCAAATCCAGAATATATAAGATTTTCAAAAGCAACAGCAATTTTTATTTGTTTAGTGCCACCAAGATATAAGCCAAAGCCCAAAGAATTAAGCCCAAGAATTTGGTATAGCTTTGATATTATTTGGCAAAAGGATATTGTAAGTACACAATTATTTGAGGCAATTTTGATGGCTGAAGGCTATACAAAAGGGATTTTGCGCCGAAAAATGGATACATTTGATATTAAAATTAGGGAAGTTAACACAAAATATGAATTGACAAGCCTAGTAGAGTAAGTTATAATTTTTAAATTATTGAATTGATTGTACAACGAGAAAGGGAGTTTTAAATATATGTCAACTAAACAAATTTTATTAACAAAAGCAGGAATTCATGAGTTAGAGTCTGAATTAGAAGTACTAAAAACAGAAGAGCGTGCAAAAGTAGCTCAAGAATTAAAAGAAGCTAGAGCGCAAGGGGATTTATCAGAAAATGCTGAGTACGATGCTGCAAAAGATAGACAAGCTGAGATTGAAACTCGTATCGTTGAAATTGAGAAGATGTTAAAAAATGTAGTTGTAATTGATGCAGAAGAAGAGGAAACAGATGTTTTAAAACCAGGGCATACGGTTACACTCTATGATGAGGAGTTTGAGGAAGAAGTAACATATTTAATAGTAGGTTCTACAGAAGCTGACCCACTAAACGGAAAGTTATCAAACGAATCTCCAGTAGGAGCGGCACTTCTTGGTCACCGTGTTGGCGATGTTATAGAGGTGGATACGAACGTTGGAAAACAAATATATAAAATTTTATCAATAACTAACTAAAGTATAGGTTTTATTTTTTTTGATTATCGATAAAAACTATTAGGAACAACTAAGGAGGAATTACCGTGGGTGAAAATGTACAACCACAACCAGAAGATTTAAATGAACTAGAGAGAGTTCGCCGAGAAAAGTTAAAGGAACTCCAAGATAAGGGGAAAGACCCATTTCAAGTAACAAAGTTTGAATTATCAGCTCATAGCGAAGATATTATTTCGGATTTTGAAAATTTTGAAGGCAAAGAAGTTACTATTGCAGGGAGAATTATGGCAAAAAGAGACATGGGTAAAGCTTCATTTGCTCATATTCAAGATGAAAAAGGCCGCATTCAAACTTATGTAAAAAAAGACCAGCTAGAAGAGGAACAATATTTAGATTTCAAAAAATATGATATTGGTGATATTATTGGAGTTACTGGAGAAGTGTTTAAAACTCAAAAAGGAGAAGTTTCAGTACGTGCAACAAACATTACACTTCTATCTAAAGGGCTTAAACCACTTCCAGAAAAACACAATGGATTAAAGGATACAGAGGTGCGTTATCGCCAAAGATATCTTGATTTAATTGTGAACCCAGAAATTAAGCAAAGTTTTCAAAATCGTAGTTTAATTATCCGTGAGATGAGAAGATTTTTAGATGACCAAAACTTTATTGAAGTAGAAACACCAATGCTTCATGCAATTGCAGGAGGAGCAGCCGCAAAGCCGTTTGTAACTCATCATAATGCACTAGATATGGAATTATTTATGAGAATTGCTCCTGAATTAAAGCTAAAACGCCTTATAGTTGGAGGGTTTGAAAAAGTTTATGAAATAGGTCGTGTATTTAGAAATGAAGGTATGTCAACTCGTCACAACCCAGAATTTACAATGATTGAGCTATATCAAGCATATGCAGATTATCATGACATGATGGATATTACAGAAGGAATAATTCGCCATGTGGCACAAAAAGTGTTGGGAAGTGCAGTAGTTGAGTACAATTCACAGACTATAGATTTGGAAAAACCATTTGCAAGAGTATCTATGTTAGACGCAGTCAAAGAGCATAGTGGGGTAGATTTTAGAGAAGTTAAAACTACGCAAGAAGCTCGTGAATTTGCAAAACAACACAAAATATCTTTTGAAAATCACCACCAAAAAGGAGATATTTTAAATTTATTTTTTGAGCATTATGTAGAAGAGAAATTAATTCAACCAACATTCATCATTGACCACCCTGTAGAAATTTCTCCATTATCAAAGCGTAAGCCAAATGACCCAGAATATACAGAGCGTTTTGAGCTATTTATCGTAGGTCGTGAGCATGCAAACGCATTTTCGGAGTTAAATGACCCAATCGACCAGCGCCAAAGATTTGAGCATCAGGAGTCACTACGTATGGCTGGAGATGATGAAGCGTGTTTAATTGATGAGGATTTCTTAACAGCTTTAGAATACGGTCTGCCTCCAACGGGTGGGTTAGGGATTGGGATTGATAGATTGGTTATGTTATTAACAAATGCCCAGTCTATAAGAGATGTTTTACTTTTCCCAACAATGAAACCAATTCAAGAATAATAAAAAGCTCCTATTTGTTAGGAGCTTTTTTGTTGCGCAAAAATGATTGTTGGAAAAAGTGAAATTCAAAAATCGTGATGAACTGCTTTTTTTGTCCTACGATTGAACTTTTTTGTCATACAATGAAGAGTTACAAAGCATTTAAGGAATAATAGTGTCATAAATTTGCTGAAAATAAAATTTTATTATGGCTAAGATATATTTTTAAGTTAAACTATTACAATAAAATGATAAAAAATTTTTCAAACTATGAATAAGATATGTCGATATTGAAAAATTATGCTATTTAATTTTTAGTATGTTAAAATTTAATTTTTATAATATTTATAGAAGCAAGATATAATAAAAATAATATAGATTTAACATGTGTAAAAACCAATATAATCTATAATATAACAAAAAAGTAAAAAACTTGACGATAAACAATTTTAGATTATAATTGAATTAGGCAAAAGCCCCCCTACATAAATATAAGCAAATTGAATAAAAAATATATGAAATATTACTATATTGGGTAGATTTTAACATAATTAGTAGACAGATTTCAAAGGAGAAGATTGATGAGGACTAACAGTATAGCAACAAAATTGGCGTTTAGGCTAACTATAGTAGTTACAGTATGTTTAGCCATATTAATTAGCGTGTCTGTGTGGCAATCTATGGAGGCTGTAACCGATGCCATCGACCTAGAGTTTAAGGTTATCGCAGAACAAAATGCAACGCTAGTTCAAAATATGATTGAGGGGAGCTATTTAGAAATTGAAAACCTAAGTTTTTATATGGCAAATATGTATAGAGAGCTTGCACAAACTCCAGCTTCTCAACTTTCTTATGAAAATAATAGTGAAATTTACAACATTCCAATTGCAACCCAAAATTATTTAGCAGAAAATTATTTTATTAATACAGCTTTTGCCTCAATTATAAATAGTAAATCAGACATAGCAGAAATAGGGGTATATTTTGAGCCATTTGCATTTGAGGAACATATTGAGATTTATGGGTTTCATATGACAGAAGCTCAGGCACAAAGAGGAACATACACTCTTTTAAATTCTTATAATTTGTACAGCCATGAGGAAGTTTATCGTTTATCTTTGGATACAAAAGAACCACAAATGTTTTTGCCAGAATTGCAAGATGATGGAACTTCTCTAAACTATATTACAATTCCAATTCTTGATGGTAATGAGGCAAAAGGTGTTGTAATTGCAAGAATGGTAACATCTAATTTTTCGGCAACAAAAAATTCTGACCCAAGTTATCCAAGTATGGGAGGGCTAATTTTATCAGATGAATTGTTACACGTGTATGATAGCAAAGACCCAACACGTATTTTGTACAAGTTTACAGATAGTTTAACGGCTAAAAGTACACAATTGCTTGAGCAAAATTTGGCAAAAGGTGAAAGTTTTACTATTCGTACAACATCAACAAATGGAGATGAGTATGTGCGTTATTTTGCTCCTATTCAAATGTTAGATGAAACGTGGTGGTCAACGGTAAGGTTAGATATTGACGATTATCAAAAAAGTGCAGTAAGAATTGGTTACATATTAGTGGTAATTGCGATAGTAGCTTTGGTGGCTCTTGTAATGCTTGCAATTATAGTAATAAGAAATGTATTAAGCCCAATTGCACAAGTTGTTGAGGCAGCCAAAAGTATTACAGAAGGGAACTTGGATATTAATATTGAATATAGTGCAGATGATGAGATTGGGGAGCATGCCCACTCATTTAGGACGATGGCCAATATGTTAAAAAGTATTATCAATGAAACAGATGTAACACTATCAGAAATTGCATCAGGAGATTTAACTACTACGCAAAATTTACAAGTAGGATACCCTGGGGCATTTGCGCCAATCAAAACTTCTATGGTAGGAATTACGAAGATGTTAAGTGCTTCAATGGATAGAATTAGTTCAGCCACAGACTCTGTAACATCAGGGTCAGAAAGTATTGCTTGTGGTGCAAATGAATTAGCAGAAGGCTCAACTCAACAAGCAAGTATTATCCAAGAATTTATTACTAATACAGAAAGTATTGGGGACTCAATAAGCCGTATGATTAGTAAGGTAGAGGCAACAACGGAGTTATCTGATGAGGCAAAACTTAAGGCTGATAAAGGAACTAAAGCTATGAGTGATATGGTAGCTTCTATGGCCAAAATTAATAAGTCAAGCTTAGTAATTGCAGAAGTATTAAAAACTGTTGATGATATTGCATCTCAAACAAATTTATTGGCACTAAATGCTTCGATAGAGTCAGCAAGAGCAGGAGAAGCAGGCAAGGGGTTTTCGGTTGTTGCAAATGAAATTCGTGATTTGGCAAACAGAAGCTCAGACACTGTAAAAGAGATAGAAGAAATAATAAAGGAAAGTATTTCTCATGTTACAGAGGGACAACAAATGGCCCATGAGACAGAGCAAAGTTTAAATGATATGGTGGAAACTGTTGATGCTACAGCACATTTATTTCATGATTTGGTTGATGTTGCGCAATCTCAAAAGTCAAGTATCAAAAACTTATTATCAGGCACACAAGAAATTTCGGCTGCAGTACAAACAACTACAGCTACATCAGAGGAGAGTGCGGCAATTAGTGAACAGTTGGCAAAAGAGGCAGAGCAGTTACAAGTTATGTTAAAATATTTTAAATTTTAGAACTAGAAGTTTGTTATGCTTTAGTGTGGCGAACTTTTTTAATATACATCTGAAAAAGGAAATGTGAGTAATATTAAAAAATAAAAAGGGGATAATTAAATGAATAGCAAGAGTATTTCAACAAGGCTTGCACTTAGAGTTACTGCAATAGTTACAATAACATTAGCTATATTAATTGGTATGTCAGTAATGCAATCAATGAGTGCAATTCAAACAACGATTGACCTAGAATTTTCTGTAATTGCTGAACAAAATTCGGTTTTAGTACAAAATATGGTTGAGGCAAATTATACATTAATCGAAAATATGAGTGAATACATGATTGATGTATATGCAGAAATTGACAGAGCTACACCAGTATTTTATGAAGAAGATGAGGTGCAACCTCATATGATAAGTGAGATTTATGGGACACCATTAACAAATGAAATTTACTTAGCAGAACATTTTTTATTAAACAGTGCTTTACAAGCTGTAACTAGCGAGAATACAGGAATAGAAGAAATAGGGGTATATTTTGAGCCATATGCATTTGATAAAAATACTGAAGGATATGGATTTCATATGGTGTTAGATGACCTAAATGTTGGTAGGTCATATGAGCAGATGAATTCTTATAATGAATATAGAAATGAACCCTTTTATGCAAAAACTATCGAAACAAGACAACCTCAAATTTTTATGCCAGAGTATAATCAAAGAGCAGATTTATATTTAAGTAATATTTCAGTGCCTATTATTTATGATAATGAAGTAAAAGGTGTAATTGTAGCAAAAATTATTATTTCAAGATTTGGACAAGCCAAAGTTTCTGATGAGCATTATCCTAGTATGGCATGGGTTATTTTATCTGATGATTTAGTTAGAGTCTATGATAGTATAGACCCAACTAGAATTTTGGATTTATTTACAGATAATCTTGATGAAAAAAGTACACAACTATTACACAATACAATTAGAGGTGATGATGATACATTTATCATACAAACATCAACTGTAGATGGCGATAGATATATGAGATATTTTGCTCCAATTCAAGTGCTTGGAGATACATGGTGGTCTATGGTACGCCTTGATATGAGTGATTATCAAAAGAGTGCGCAACAAATTGCATATGTACTAGTGGTAATTGCTATGATAGCTATTGTTTGGTTAATTATTGCCGTAAACACATTAATAAGAGGTATGTTAAGACCAATTAAACGTGTTGTAGAAGCAGCAAAAAGTATTGCAGAAGGAAATTTAGATGTAGATGTTGAATATAGAGGAGAAGATGAAATTGGGGAACTTGCCAGCACATTTAGAATGATGACAAGAAACCTAAAAGCTATTATTAATGAAGCAGATATTACACTATCAGAAATTGCAGCAGGAGATTTAACTACAACAGCATACCTAAAAGCTGAATACCCAGGAGCATATGCGCCAATCAAAATCTCAATGTTAGAAATTACAGATATGTTAACTTCAGCACTTACAAAAATTAATGTAGCAACAGACTCAGTAACTGTAGGAGCAGGAAGTATTGCAGAAGGAGCAACAGAATTAGCAGAAGGCTCGAATGAACAAGCAAGCATTATTGAAGAATTTATAACAAACACGCAAAGTATTGGGCAATCAATAAATTCTATGAGTGACCAAGTGGAAGCTACAACAAAACTTTCTGAAGATGCAAAAGCAAGAGCTGACAGAGGAACTCACGCCATGACAGCAATGGTAAATTCTATGCAACAAATTAATGAATCAAGTTTGGTAATTGCAGAAGTATTAAAAACTGTTGATGACATAGCAGCCCAAACAAATCTACTAGCCCTAAACGCTTCTATAGAGTCAGCAAGAGCAGGAGAGGCAGGAAAAGGATTTGCAGTTGTAGCAACAGAAATTCGTGAACTTTCTAACAAAAGTTCAGAAACTGTAAAAGAAATTGAGGCAATCATAAAACAAAGTATTGCTCATGTAAATGAAGGTCAAAGAAAAGCTCATGAGACAGAAGAAAGCTTAAATGAAATTGTTGAAGCAGTACAAGGAACATCAGAATTTTTTGAGGAACTTGTACAAGCAACTCAATCACAAAAAGCAAGTATTTCTCACCTATTAGCAGGGACACAACAAATTTCTGCTGTAGTACAAACCAATTCAGCAACATCACAACAAAGTGCAGCAATTAGTGACCAGTTGGCAAAAGAAGCAAGCCAATTACAAAATCTGCTTCACTACTTCAAATACAATAACTAAAGATAAAAAACTCATTATACGAAATAGGTATAATGAGTTTTTTTGACAAGTTAGATTAAAAATTAACAATATGTTTGACTTATATTTAATATAGGTTATAATAAATATTGGATAATATACATACAACAAGAATGCTGGATTTTTTGCAATTAATTAAGAATAACTTTAAGAGAACTACAAATTTAAATAAGGGAGATTTATAATGAAAAACAAGAGTATAGCCACAAAACTAGCATTAAGGCTTGCAATGATTGTAACGCTAAATTTAGTAGTTTTAATTGGTGTGTCGGTGTGGCAATCGATGGACGCAGTACAAAGTGCAATTGATTTGGAGTTTGAAATTATTGCAGAACAAAATGCAGTTTTAGTAGAAACTATGGTAGATTCTAGCTTAGTTTTTGCTGAAGGGATAAGAGATTACATGATTGATACATATGAGAAAACATCAGTATCACTTAATGAAGATGAGTACAATAGCGCAGTTTATAATACTCCGATTGCATTTACAAATTATTTGGCAGAATATCACATATTAAATATGGCACACACTGCGATTATGAGTGATAGAACAGACGTAGAAGAAATTGGGATTTACTTTGAGCCATATGCATTTGATAAAAATGTTGCAGCATACGGAATTCATATGACATGGGACGATTTAACAGCTGGAAAACAGTATACACGCATGAACTCATATAATGAGTACAAGAATTTAGATTTTTATGAGCTAGCAGTACAAACTAAGCAACCTCAAATTCTTATGCCAGAATATGTTGAAGCAGATGATTTGTATATGAGTTATATTGGAGTCCCAATTATTTATAATAATGAAGTAAAAGGGGTAGTGGCAGTTAGGATTATTATAACAAACATTGAAGTAACAAAAACAGAAGACCCACGTTATCCAAGTATGGGAGGGTTAATTTTATCAAGTGATTTACATCGTATATATGATAGTTTAGACCCAGATAAAACTTTAGAATTATTTACAGATGTTTTGGATACAAAAAGTGCAACACTTATAGAACAAAATATTAAACATGAAGAAACTTTTTTTGTAAAGACTGAGACTCTTGCCAATGGCAAAGAATTTATGAGATATTTTGCACCAATAGAAATTTTAGATGAAACTTGGTGGTCAACAGTAAGATTAGATATGGACGATTATCAAAAAAGTTCAAGAGAACTAGGGGTTATCTTATTAACAATTGCAACTATAGCATTAGGATTTTTGGTGTTTATGGCAACAATAGTAATTAGAAATATGCTAAAACCAATCGAATTTGTTGTAGAAGCAGCCAAAAGTGTTACAAAAGGAAACTTGGATATTAATATTCCATATAATGAACAAGATGAAATTGGAGAACTTGCAGATACATTTAGAATAATGTGTGCAAACTTAAAAGCAATTATTCACGAAACAGATATAACATTATCAGAAATTGCAGCAGGAGATTTGACAACAACAGCAAATTTAAAGGCCACATATCCTGGGGAATTTGAACCAATCAAAGTTTCTATGTTAGAAATTACTGATATGTTAAGTTCGGCACTTGGAAAGATTAGTTTGGCGTCAGTTCAAGTAGCAGAAGGGTCTGACAGCATTTCAAAAGGAGCAAATGAATTGGCAGATGGTTCAATTTTGCAAGCTAATATTATAGAAGGATTTATTAATAATACAGAAACTATTGGAGAGTCAATAAATGGTATGGTACAACAAGTAGAAGCTACAACAAAACTTTCTACAGATGCCAAACTAAGAGCCGATAGAGGAACAGAAGCTATGGCTAATATGTTAAGTGCCATGAAAAATATTAATAATTCAAGCTTAGTAATAGCAACGGTTTTACAAACTGTAGATGATATTGCAGACCAAACAGAATTATTAGCACTAAATGCCTCAATAGAAGCAGCAAGAGCAGGAGAAGCAGGAAAAGGGTTTGCTGTAGTTGCTAATGAAGTACGAGAACTTGCAAATCGTAGCTCAAAAACTGTAAAAGAAATTGAAACCATTATAAATGAAACTATATCTAATATAGAAGAAGGTCAAAATATGGCCCATGATGCAGAGGAGAGCCTAAACGATATTATAGAAGCTGTCCAAGGAACGGCAAGCTTTTTTGAAGGTCTGTTAAAAGAAACTCAATCTCAAAAATCAAGCATTAATGAATTGTTGCATGGCACACAAGAAATATCAGATGTTGTACAAACAAATACAGCAACATCACAAGAAAGTGCATCAATTAGTGAACAATTAGCAGAAGAAGCTGAACAACTACAATTAATGCTACACTACTTTAAATTTAGCAAATAATTATATTTTATCCTTAAAATGAATATACATTATTATTGAGCCAGAAAAACAATAAATAATCTTGTATGTTATGTATAAAAATAAATATGAATGCCTTTATATACTATGCAATATGCTATATAAAGGCATTTTCTTTATACATTAATATTTATTAAGTACACACAATTAAAATTATTGACCTAAACTAATAAACTTGACTTACATTTATTTTGGTTTATAATAAATATTAAATAATACACCCATATTGGGGAGGGAAATTTTAATTAATTATTAAGGGGGACTTGGCAAATGAAGACCAAAAGTATAGCTACTAAGCTAGCAACACGAATAGCAATGATAGTAACGATAAATTTATTATCATTAATAATTGTATCAGTATGGCAATCAATGGGTGCAGTACAAACAGCAATAGATTTAGAATTTCAAGTTGTTTCAGAGCAAAATGCAACTCTTGTAGAGAGTATAATTGATAATACGTTTATGGCCATTGAAAATTTGAGTGACTACATGACTGATACATATGAGAAACTTTCAAAAATTCCAGAGGAGCAACTTTCTTACGAAAATAGAAGTGAACTTTATGGAGTTCCCATTGCTACGCAAAATTATTTGGCAGAAAATTATTTTATAAATAATGCTTTTTCATCAGTTTTAACAGATAAATCAGATATTTATGAAATGGGAGTATATTTTGAGCCATATGCCTTTGATGAAAATATTCACACGTATGGATTTAATATGACATATGAGCAAGCAAAAAGAGGGGTATACACACCACAAATTTCTTATGACTTATACAAAAATGAAGAGTTTTACAAAAAAACTATAGAAACTGGGGAGGAGCAAATTTTCTTACCAGTATTACAACCAGACGGAACAGAACTTAGCTACGTTACAGCACCAATTATTTATGATGGAGAAGTAAAAGGTGTAGTTATGGGGCGTATGATAGCATCAAGCTTTGCCCGTACAAAGTCAGAAGACCCACACTATCCAAGTATGGGAGGTATTGTAGTTACAGATGATTTGGTACGTATCTATGATAGTTTAGAAGGAAGTAGCACAGTAACATTTACAGAGAAAAGCTTAAACGAATTACAAACTTTAATGAAAACAGGAAAAAGTTTTATTACAAGAGCCACTTCAACTGATGGCGATGATTATATGAGATATTTTGCACCAATTCAAGTGTTAGAAGATACTTGGTGGGCATCTGTACGACTTGATATAAAGGATTATCAAAAAAGCGCAGTAGAAATTGCAATCACATTAAGCATAGTCTCAGTAATAGCATTAGCATCACTAGTATTTTTTGCAACCTTAGTAATAAGACATATGTTAAAACCAATTAATGCAGTTGTTGATGCAGCAGCAGAAATTAAAGCTGGTAATTTAGATGTACACATTGATTATAGTGAGCCAGATGAAATTGGGGAATTAGCAACTACATTTAAAGAGATGGGTGCAAATTTAAAATCTATTATTAATGAAACAAACCAAACATTATCAGAAATTGCGGCAGGAGATTTAACAACAGCTCAAAGCCTAAAAGCAAGTTACCCAGGGCAATTTGAGCCAATCAAAATTTCTATGATGAATATTTCTGATATGTTAAGTGATACGATGACAAAAATTAATTATGCAACAGATAGTGTAGCCCAAGGTGCAGACAGTATAGCACAGGGAGCAATTGAGTTAGCCGAAGGTTCAACAGAGCAAGCAAGTATTATAGAAGAATTTATTAGTAGTACAGAATTAATTGGAAAGTCAATAAACCAAACTTTAGAACAAGTAGCCTCAACTAGTCAACTTTCTGATGAAGCGAGAGCAAAAGCTAATCAAGGAACACAATCAATGAACAGCATGGTAATTTCTATGGATAAAATTAATAAGTCAAGCTTAGTAATTGCAGAAGTATTACAAACTGTAGATGATATAGCAGCACAAACAAATCTACTAGCACTAAATGCCTCTATTGAGTCGGCAAGAGCAGGAGAAGCAGGCAAAGGATTTGCAGTTGTTGCAACAGAAATTAGAGAGCTTGCCAACAGAAGTTCAGAAACTGTTAAAGAAATTGAAGAAATTATCAAACAAAGTTTTTCTTATATAGAAGAAGGTCAACATATGGCTAAAGAAACCGAAAATAGCCTAGATGAGATTGTGGAAACAGTTGAAAAAACAGCAACTTTTTTCCAACAATTGGTGGCTTCAACTCAAGAACAAAAAACAAGTGTTACAGAATTATTATCAGGTACACAACAAATTTCAGCAGTCGTTCAAACAAATGCAGCGACTTCAGAAGAGAGTGCTTCAACTAGTGAACAGCTGGCAAAAGAAGCTGAACGCCTACAAGCTATGCTCAAATATTTCAAATATTAATAACAAAACAACGGTATATATTTTGTCGATATATACCGTTGTTTTTATTGTAAATTTATAGTTTCGACACCATCAGGAGTGTATACATATAAGCAGTTATTTTTAAAATTAATACCTAGTGCATCAGTAATTTCAAAGAGAACTTTGTGGGATCTAGCCTCTGTTATTAAAATATCCATCTGTGAATAATTAGTATTTGGCTCAAATTGAATTAAGTAGTTGTTATTCTCATCATAATAATTCAAATATTTTTTTATAAATTTATCTTGACCTAAGTAAATATAGTGTTCATTGCTCAAGTAAATTTCATTGTTCAAACACAAAATTTCGCCATATTCCAAATCTCTTTCGACCAAAGTTGGTGTATTATTATAATCCGAAATGTTTAACATATACAAAGTATAACTGTTGATAGGTGGTTCGTACTGAGTGAAATATAAATTTTGCCCGATAATTATGGCGTTATTTATTAAACCATAAACATGGGTATATTGATGTAGTTCATTTCCTCTATAACGTACTATACTTGAGTATAAATTTCCGTCTGTAGTATCTGTTAAGGTAAAAAAGTAATCGTTATTTTTGGCCACTAGAGGAAAAAGAGCCAAGTTTTCACTGTCTTCTAGGGTATACATAGTTACGATTTCGGTAGATTTGTTGGAAACTATACTAAAATTATTGGAGATATTATCACCAGATGTAAAATACATACTAGGCGTGTTAAATGAATATTGAAAAGTGGTTGGTTCGTTAGAAAATTTTATGATTTCGTCGTTGCTATCGGGGTTATATTCGATAAATTGTTGCAAGAAAGGGTTATATATTAGTTCGTATTGAGTTTGGGGGGTTATTGTCCTAGATGCCATTTGTAAATCATAGCAGCCTGTTAGGTTTGTCACTATTGCAATAATAAATAAAATTTTCAGTGGAATTTTTAGCATATTGTCCTCCTACTTTCATATAAAATGTCGCTTAGTATATTTTATTTGAATAATATTGTAGTATTACTAAATATAAAAATATTTAAAAAATATTTGATGGAAATTTCACGATATTAATTATTTGTGTTGTTGAGGGATACAATTTGAGGAAATTTTTTGAAATTTAAAATAAAAGAGGACAGAAAAGGCAGATGAGCATGATTTTTGAAATTAGGATTTGTGGGATAAGAGATATTTTTTGAGCAAAAAAATAAACTATAGCCTAAATTTAATTGACTATAGTTTATAAATTATGATTTAACTCTAATTCCGTTTGCGTGGTGGCTAGTAATTAGATTGCTGTAAAAAGTTTTTTCTTCCACAGTTTCTGCGCTTGCAAATGCTTCAAAAACTTCTCTATTTAAATAGGTAACAACTTGTACATTTATTACACTTTCACCGTTTGGAAGTAGCTCTGGGTCTCCAAAATTTACTTCTGTATAAGTATATTCCCAACTTTCATATTCGGCAAGTATTTGAGTTTGAACGTCGTTAATATCTTCTAAATAGATATATCCGTTGATTGGTTTTAGTGTTGAGAGTTCGTTAAAATCTATATTATTAATGGCTTCGTATACAGTTTCTACGTCGCTAAAAAATTCTTCGATATCATTGTTATATTGTTCTTCTGTGATTGGTTCTAAAATTGTTTGATGTTCATCAGCCAAAGTTAGGAAGTCTGTTCCAAATTCCTCTTGTAACTCTAAGTTTGCAGATTTTACTGCTTGCGTTAATGGTTGGGCTTCTGTAGTGCTGGAATTTTGGTTTGAATTTGAAGAAGTAGAAGGAGTAGTTTCGTTAGTAGCTTGAGCTTCTTGAGTTTCTGATTTTTTGAATGTTTTTTCAAAAGTACTAGTTACGGCAGAAGCAGCTTTGCTTACAGTATTTGAGCTGTTGTTTGATGAAGATACTCCACCTCCTGCACCTCCTGAT
>LNZR01000028.1 GCA_002007365.1 Epulopiscium sp. Nele67-Bin005
CATCATTAACTCTCCATCAACTCATGGAGCAATCGGTGATATCTACAACACTAATATGCCATCACTTACTTTAGGTTGTGGATCATATGGTAAAAACTCAACAACATCAAACGTATCTGCAGTTAACCTAGTTAACTTGAAAAAAGTTGCGAAGAGGAGATTAAATATGCAATGGTTTAAAATTCCACAAAAGATTTACTTCCAACCAGGTTCAGTTCAATATCTTGCAAAAATGCCAAACATCAAACGTGTACTTATCGTAACTGATAAAGTAATGGCTGACTTTGGATACGTAGATAGAGTAACTTACCAATTAGCAAAAAATCCTAACAACTTAATCGTTGAAGTATTTGCTGATGTTGAGCCAGATCCAGACATCACAACAGTAAGAAAAGGTGTTGAAATGATGGAATCTTTCAAACCAGATGCAATTATCGCTCTTGGTGGAGGTTCTCCAATCGATGCTGCTAAAGCTATGTGGTTATTCTACGAAAGTCCAGAATCTGACTTCATCGCTATGGCTCAAAAATTCTTAGATATCAGAAAACGTACGTACAAATTCCCTAAAGTTGGAGAAAAAGCACAATTCGTAGCTATCCCAACAACTTCAGGAACAGGTTCTGAGGTTACTTCATTCGCAGTAATTTCTGACCGTGATACAAACATGAAATACCCACTTGCAGATTATGAGTTAACTCCAAACGTTGCAATCATTGACCCAGAGTTCGTTATGACAGTACCAAAAACTGTTACAGCTCACACTGGTCTTGACGTATTAACTCACGCAATTGAAGCTTACGTATCAATTTTAGCTTCTGATTACACAGATGCATTAGCTCTTAAAGCTATTCAACTTGTATTTGACTATTTACCACGTTCTTACAACAACGGAGCAAGCGACCCAGAAGCTCGTGAGAAAGTTCACAACGCATCATGTATCGCTGGTATGGCATTTACAAATGCATTCTTAGGAATTAACCACTCATTAGCTCACAAACTAGGAGGAGAGTTCCACTTACCTCACGGTCTTGCTAATGCAATCTTAATGCCACACGTAATCCAATACAACGGAGCAAACACTCCATCTAAATTTGCTATCTTCCCTAAATACAACAAATTCGTTGCACCAGAGAAGTATGCAGAAATCGCTAAAGCTTTAGGATTACCAGCTTCTACACCAGAAGAAGGGGTTGAATCTTTAGTTAAAGCTGTTAGAGATTTAATGAGAGAATTAGACGTTCCATTTACAATTAAAGAGCTTGGAACTGTTGATGAAAAAGTTTACATGGAAACTATCGGAGAATTAGCTTACAAAGCATTCGATGATCAATGTACAACTGCTAACCCACGTTTACCAAAAGTACACGAGTTAGAAGAGCTTTACAGACTTTCTTACTACGGAAAATAAGAAGTCAAAACAAAAAACTAGGTTACACTCGTAACCTAGTTTTTTTATATATAAATTTAGATTTTTAAATATAAAAAAGCTCCCAAAATTACATGGGAGCTTTGAATTTTCATATTTAAAGTTTTTAATATTTGGGGGTCTTGAAATAATAAACACAATATTAAACTACTAAAGTCTATTATTTGTAAGACGTTATTTTAATATACCATCAAATCTTTTTTAAGTCAAGATAAATTAATAAAATTTTTAACAATGCACAAATTGATAAATTTCCTGTTTGCGAACTCCCCTATCTTTAGCCACCTGCTTAATTGCATCTTTTTGGCAAAACCCTTGATTTTCATAAACCTGCAAATGTTCCTCAATAGAAAGCTCAAGCCAAGACAGTTGCTCCTGCTCCCTAACTTGTTGCCTACTTTTTCCTTCCAAAACCAAAACATATTCTCCCTTTGGCTCATGCTCCTCATAATAAGAAATAGCCTCCTCCAAAGAAAACTTCATTACCGTTTCATACTTTTTAGTTAATTCCCGAGCAATCGAAATTGACCTATTCCCCAAAGCTTCGTAAATATAATTTAACGTTTTGATTAAACGGTGTGGAGACTCATAAAATATTGTAGTACGAGTTTCATTTTGCAAACTATCCAAAACCTGTTGACGCTCTTTTTTATCCTGTGGCAAAAATCCCTCAAAAATAAACCGTCTAGTTTTTTGACCAGAAATAATTAACGCCGTAATCCCAGCAACTGCTCCAGGCGCAGAAGTAACAGGGATATTTTGTTCTATAGCAAGAGCTACCAAATCCTCCCCAGGGTCTGAAATTGCTGGAGTTCCTGCATCAGTAACAAGAGCAATATTTTTCCCTTGCTTCAAATATTCAATAATTTGAGGCGCTTTTTCAATTTTATTATGCTCATGATAACTAATAAGCCTTGTATGAATATCAAAATGAGTCAGCAACTTTTTGGTATGACGAGTATCCTCAGCCACCACAAAATCAACCTCCCCAAGCATTCTAATTACTCGATAAGTTATATCTTCCAAATTTCCAATCGGCGTTGCACACAAAGTTAACGTTCCATATCCACCCATCAAAATCCCTCCTAATAAATTTCACTATAAATATTTTCTATATCTTTTGTATAAGTGCTATCCTCATTATAAACAATTAATGGTGCATCTACTCGAAGTTCAGCATTTGCATACTTAACCCCCTCAACCAAAACCATCGTAGGAGCTTTATTTACCTTTGGATAAATCATTTGCATACGCTTTGGTTCAATTTTATATTGTCGCATAAAATACAAAATATCAACCAACCTATGCGCCCTATGAATTAAAACCAATTTCCCTTTTTCCTTAAGCAAAAATTTACTCGCACAAATAATATCTTCCAATGTACAAGCCACCTCATGCCTAGCAATAGTTTTTGAACAATTTTCATTTTTTAGACCAGCCGAAGGCTTCATATATGGAGGGTTACACGTAATTACATCAAATTGTTCCGACTTAAAATGTTGCTTAAAATCTTTAATATCCACACACTTTATACAAACATCTTGCTCAATTTTATTTAATAAAACTGAACGATTTGCCATCTCAACCATATCCTCTTGAATATCAATACCAGTATAATTTCCTTTATTATATACCCCGTGCATAAGAATAGGAACAATTCCAGTCCCAGTTCCTATATCTAAAATTTGTGTATTTTGCCTAACTATTTTTGTATAATGAGCAAGTAACACAGCATCTATACCAAAACAAAATACTTCAGGATTTTGAATAAGTTGATACCCTCTACACTGAATATCATCAACTCGTTCATGAGGTTTAATGTTTAGCATCATTAGAATTCCCTTCTTTTTTTGGACAATTAGTGTGGCAATTTGATTTACAGTTTGAGTTACAACCATGATTGCATTTTTTCTTACCTTTTCTAATAAGCTTAATTTGCTCACTAGAATATAACACAGCCTCTTTCTCATCACTATCTTTTTTCTTTACAGCAACCTTAATTTGCTCCCTCAAAACGTTGACTGCCAACACTTCTCCCTTACCATCTGGAGTAAAAACACTCTCCCCAACTTCTGGCAACTTGTCCCTAATTTCTATATAACAATCTTCCTCATATTTTAAACAACACATCAATCTTCCACAAATCCCAGAAATTTTAATTGGATTTAATGATAAATTTTGATCTTTTGCCATCTTAATAGACACTGGTGCAAAATCTGTTAAAAACGTATTACAACACAACCCACGCCCACAAATTCCAATGCCTCCACACATTTTAGTTTCATCACGAACTCCAATTTGCCGAAGCTCAATACGTGTTTTAAAAATTGATGCCAAATCTTTTACCAAATCCCTAAAATCAACTCTTTCATCTGAGGTAAAATAAAATAGAAGCTTATTTCTATCAAAAGTATACTCAACATCAATAAGTTTCATATTTAACTCATGTTTAATAATTTTATGCTTACAAATAAAAAACGCTTCCTTCTCCTTATCCTTATTTTCCTTAATAACAAGGTGGTCCTCATCTGTAGCTAGTCGAATAATTTTCTTTAGCAAAACTCCCTCTTTTTTCATTTCCATATCTCTATTTTCAATAACTACTTCTCCACACTCAATACCCTTTGGCGTTTCTACTATAACAAATTGACCTTGTATATACTGAACCCCCTCTGGGTTAAAGTGGTAGATTTTACTTGTAGTTCTAAACCTAACGCCTATAACTTCTACCATTTATTTCTCCAATCTATTGTAATAAAATTAACAATTATACTTTATTTAAGTTTATTTCATTATACGTCAAATTCTAAATTATATCAAACTATGCAGAAACCAAATCCAACAACTACAACTAATATTTTTATCAACACAGATTATTTAGAACGATTTTTTAGACTAAGAAGCAAATTTTCCATAACAAATAATCCATAAACATTTTTATTTAGTTTATTTTTAGCTTCTTGTATAGCATCTAAATTTGCACCAATCCTATAAAACGATACATTTGCAGCCTGCTCCTTAATATACTTTTTATAATCCAAAAAATATAAATCAGAAGTTTCCATACTCTTTACAAATGCCACATCTCTATAAAATAAAAACCAGAAATTTAGCATATCCATAATTTTTTCTTTTTCTTCAACAATTTCATTTACCAAAGAATACACACCTATCATATCTGCAGTTTCTATCCGTTTTAAATACGCAATACTTTGCTTCCTATGCTCAATAAAAGTTTCATCATCTAACATCTTCTGTAACATACCAATACTTCCATCACAAAATTTTACGTAGACTTCTTTATTAAAAATCCCCGTTTGCTGGGTTTGTAGGTATTTATTAATCTGACTCTCTATCAAAGGATTAAATCTCAACATTGTACACCTTGATTTAATTGTAGGCAACAGTTTATCTCTATTTTCCGTTACCAAAATAACTATTCCATAAGAAGGAGGCTCTTCAATAGTTTTTAACAAAGCATTTTGCCCTTCTGGCGTAAGAGTTTCAGCTTCAGAAATCATTATAATTTTATATTTACTTTGATAAGGTTTAATATTCATCTCATTAACCACTTTTTGCCGAACAGTTTCTATTTTTGTAAATTGAGTATCCTTTTCAATTACAATCCAATCGGGGTGTGTATTAGCATCAATTTGATAACACGAGTTACAATTATTGCAGGCAAAATTGCTTTCTGGACATAATAAAGTTTTTGCTAACTCCTTCGCCATAGACTTTTTTCCAATACCACTTTTCCCTTCAAAAATATAACTTTGGGCCACATTATTATGAACAATAGCTTTTTCAAAATATGACTTTATTTGCTCATGCCCAATTATTGATTTAAACATTTTTCTACTCCATTTCTTAAAAAGTTTTAAAATATAATTAAATATTACTTAAATATATATTGCCATTATATTAATTTTACGCATTTTAAAACTTTTATTTAATACTTTATTTAACATTTTCCGACTTTATGTTAACTATTATTCAACATTTAGTTAACATAATTTAATATTTTGGCACGAAAAAAGAGTTAGCACAAAAAGTACTAACTCTTTTTATAGTATACTATTTCTATAGTATAAATCAATATTAACTTATTATTTTACTCCACGAAGTGCCAAAACATCTATCGTTTGGTCAGCTAAAATATAAACGTTCTTTTGTTGTCTTCCAAATTGAATAGCCTCTGCATAGGTATCAAAGTATAAATCGATTTTATTTCCTTTAATTGCTCCACCAGTATCTCCAGCAATTCCAATCCCATACCCTTCAACATACATTACCGTTCCAAAAGGAATAACACTTCTATCAACTGCAATCATTCCTACAAAAGTTGGCATTCCACTTGCTGTCTGATTATACCATCTATCTCCTGGTTGGTGAGTATATGCCGTTGTTTCCATTACATAATGCTCAACGTATTCATAAGGAACACCAGCTAAAGTGTAAGTTTCTGTTACAGATTGCGTTGTTGCTGTTTCAACTTTTTTAGTTTCTACAACAGGAGCAGGAACTTCTACAACAGCTTTTTTAGTTCCCTGAACTATAATTTCATTTTGCACTTCATGTAAAGTTGTTTGGTGCGTAACAGTTTCAGCGATTTTCTCTCCACCAAAATACTCTACCAAAACAATATGCTCCAAAGTTCCATTTGCTCCTTCAACTAAAACTTTTTCCACACCCTCATCTAAAGTATCATCAAATTGAATTTCCGTTTCAAAAGGAATTTCCTCATATTCAATATAAGAGTCGGTACTATATGTTAAAATCTCAAATACAAGGTCGTCCGAAATTTTTGTGTCCAAAGGTACGCTAAGTTCTGCGCCTTCTTCAATAAAAATATCCTCTTGTAATAACAATTGCTCTACAGTTTCTGCAGTTGTTGTATAAAAGTTTAATTTTCCATTTATGATAATTTCCACTTCTGGCTCTATTCTATCAATAACAATTTTCATACCATTTTCTAAAGCTTCTGATGGGGCTGGCTCAACCGTATCATGCACCGAAAGCGTAATCCCTTGAGCCTTTAATAACTCATTTACATAAACATCTTTTGTTTCATATTGTGTAGTTTTTCCATTATCCACAATAACCACTGTGTTTGGTGTATTTTGATATGCAACTATACTCCCTGTTCCCAACGCAAACATCAATCCTGATAATAAAGCAATCCTTTTTCCCGACCTCATAACTCCTCCTTAAACAATCCATCAAATATAAATTAACCTTCTTTTTCTCTCTCTTATCTATATTAGTTGTAATTTAATTTTAGACTTCATCATAAGTTTATTAAACACAACAATTTTATGTTAATTTTCCGTCGCAAATTATTAAGCACACTTCATACTTTTTATATATATTAACATACCCTGAAATAAAATGCAAGTTTTTCGTAACATTTGCTAAACATTTTATCAACTCAAAGAAACTTCTTCGCTCTATATCCTAGCAAATTCAATGCTTCATTGATTGTTACATAAATTTCAGTTTTCTAATTTTGTAACATTTATGTAATACAAATTACCCACCTAAATAATAACTTTAGGTAGGTAATAAATTAGTTTATTCTAAATAGCCTTTTGGCATTTTCAAGAGTAGTTTGTGCAACTTCTTCTTGAGTGATATTTTTAATTTCAGCAATTTTTTCGATTACATGAGTCAAGTATGAAGAGTTATTTCTTTTTCCACGATATGGAACAGGAGCTAAATATGGACAATCTGTTTCTATCACTATATTGTGAAGAGGAATATCCTCAACTACTTCAACTGTTTTTCTGGCATTTTTAAACGTCAAAGTTCCTCCAATCCCTATACAAAAATTACGCTTTACATATTCTCGGGCAAGCTCCTTATTTCCAGAATAACAGTGAATTACACCATTTTCTACATTGTTCGATTTCAAAATATCAAAAGTATCTTGGTCTGCCTCTCTACTGTGTATCATAACTGGCAAATCCACCTCTTTTGCAAGTGCCAATTGCTCCAAAAACCAATGCTTTTGCACATCTCGTGGTGAATAATCATAATGATAATCTAGTCCAATTTCTCCAATTGACATAACCTTTTTAGATTTAGAAAGCTCTCTCAAAATTTGGATACTCTCATCTGTCATACTTTTTACATCATGAGGGTGTACCCCAACCGATGCATACATAAATGGATATTTCTCGCTTAGTAACACTCCAGCTTTTGAAGACTCAATATCAGCCCCAGCATTCATTACATATTGCACACCTTGCTCCTGCAAATATTCCCCCAAAAGATAATCTCTATCTTCATCAAATTGTGGATTGTTATAGTGTGCGTGTGAATCAAATATTTTCATATTAAAAATCCTTTCCTAAACTAAATTTAGAAACAGTATATCACACTTTTATTACAGCTACATAATAAATTTCGCCATCTTCATATACATATGGTATAATTAATATTGATTAATTAACAGGAGGATTTATTTATGAAATTATCAAAATTATTATTATGTTTATTATTTCTTTTCGGCACACCAATCTATGCTCAAGTTGAGAGCGCAACTATTGAAGGCAATTACATAGTTGAATATAAT